>JAIOHO010000157.1 GCA_019912905.1 Anaerolineae bacterium | reverse complement strand
AGATAGTGGATGCGCGGGCGCAGCAGCGGGTCCGTGCGCGCCGTTTCGAGGATTCGCTGCTTGTAAGTCTCGTCAGCGCGGGTCTGGGTGTTCTCCCCGGCCACCAGGAAGCGGACCTGAGGGATTTGCAGCGCCACCTGTTTCGCCATCTCCTGAAACACCTCATGCCCTTTCACATCCTGAAAGCGGGCGATGAGGGCGACGACCGGTGTCTGCGGCGTCAGATTCTGGTCGAAGCGGACGCGCAGCCCTTCGAGGTCCGGGTGAAAGCGGCGCGTATCGACGCCGGGATACAGCACCTCGATGCGCTCCGGCGGCATAAACGGCGGGTCCCCCAGAAACCCGGCTTTGATGGCCTGAGAATGGGCGAAGGTGGCGGCGCTGCGCCGGAAAAAGGCCCGCTGCCAGGGTCGAGGGTGAAACCACCAGCCCATGCACGTCCACAGGGCAGGCACCCCGGCGCGTTCGGCGGCAGGCAGCAGCATCGGCAGGCTATGATAATCGCTGTGCGCGGCGCGGATGTCCTGCTCGCGGATGAGGCGTTCGATGCGGCCCGACACCGGCAGGCGCGACCAGACTGCCGGAACAAAATAGACCGTTGCGCCGCGCCAGGGCATGACGTGCACCGGCCAGCCGAACGACCGCCAGCGCTCGCTGAGCTGGCCTTCGCGCGGGACGAGCAGATGAGGGCAGAAGCGGGCCGGGTCGAGGTGCTGAGCCAGCGTCACCAGCGCCGTTTCGCCGCCGCCAAGCCCGGTGTAACTGGATGCAAACAGCAGATGGGCGACCATGCTTCAACTATAGCGAGGTTGGCGCATAAGTCCATTGCCAATGGCCTGCTAGGAGCGGCCCGCATTCAGGCATAGAATGACCTCCAGCGACATCATGTGGTCAGGACCAACCCATGCCCATTCCCCGCTGGCGGATTATCGCCGCCTTTGCTGCGGTTTATCTCATCTGGGGTTCCAGCTACCTCGCCATTCGCATCGCCATCGAAACGGTGCCGCCGTTTCTGTCGGCAGGCGTGCGCTTCGGCATCGCCGGGATTATGCTGCTGGTCTGGGCACGCAGCCACGGTCAGGAAATGCCCTCGCGCAAAGAGTGGGGCACCGGATTCCTGAGCGGCGCATTCATGTTCGTCTTCGCCAGCGGCGGAATCGCCTGGGCCACGCAGTACGTGCCGTCCGGTATTACGGCCCTTCTGAATGCGACCCTGCCCGTCTGGATGGTGCTGCTCGACTGGCTGGTATATCATCATGCTCGCCCCGGCCTGCCGACGTTCACCGGCCTGAGCCTGGGGATCGTTGGCCTGCTGCTGCTGATCGAACCGGGGCCAATGTCCACGGCCAGCCCGCTCTATGGCATCGCCATGCTGATCACCGCCGCCGCGCCGATTTCCTGGGCCGCCGGGTCGCTGCTGGCGCGCGAAAAACTGGGCGGTCGCGCCCCACTCGTCACGACCGGGATGCAGCTGACTGCCGGGGGCTTGCTGCTGATCGTGCTGAGTCTGTTCAGCGGCGAAGTCCACACTTTCCAACTGGACGCGGTCAGCCTGCGCTCGTCCCTGGCGCTGCTCTATCTGGTTTTTGGCAGTTCGATCGTGGCCTTTGGCTCGTTCATGTGGCTGATGCGCGTCGAGGACCCGGGCCGCGTATCGACCTATGCCTTCGTCAACCCAGTGCTGGCGCTGTACCTGGGGTCGCTGCTGGCCGACGAAGCGCTGACGCCGCGCACCCTGCTGGCCGCCGCGATTATTCTCTCCGGTGTGCTGCTCATTACCTACCGCAAGCGGCTGGCTCTCCCGCGCTGGCTACGCCCCCGCCCAGCAGCGACCGGCATCCAGCCCTGAGTTCCGCCGCCGCTTATTTCGCCAGATCAGTCTGCAAATAGGCCTCCAGTTCGTCCAGCGAGCGGGCCAGCTTATGCAGCGAGCATTCCAGCATCAGGTTGACAACCTGACCGGGGAATGACAGGCGCATATCCGTGTAAACGCCGATCAGGTGTTTGCCCTGCCCATAGGCATAGCCCAGCTCCCAGGCGGTGCCATCGTCGGGCACCACGCCGTTCAGGTTGGCGATCACGAGGTCGCAGTCGTGGATAGCGGCGACGTCAATTTCGAAAATGCGGCGCGGAGTCCACTCCCCTTCGAGCATCTCTTTACCATCGCGATGCGGCAAAAAGGTGTCCAGTCCGGCGCGGCGGGCCACCGCGTCGATCTGCTCGTCGAACCAGCGTTCGCCCTCGTTGAATAACGGCCCGGCAATGTAGGCGCGCATCGGCTAACCTTTCGTGTTCAATGCGGGTATCTGGTAAATCTGTCCATCCCACACGAGATGGACACTGCCGTCCGCCTGCCACTCGGCGGTAATCGTGGCTTCCGGCAGCACCTTCTGATCGGGCATAACCCCCGAAAAAACCTGGCACAACAGGTCGTGCTGCGGCTGAACCGCCTCGACCTGAAGTACCGGCACGAGCGCAAACGGATAGACGCTATTGATGCCGGGCGCGCCGGTCCACAGGCGGGCGCGGTCATACCCACGCAGGCCGCGCACGGCCACCGCATGATCGTAAGAGCCGGCTGCCTGCCAGCACGGTCCGCTCAGGATGGTCGGCACTTCACCCTGAATCGTCCCCAGCGGCGCACCGCCCTCGATGGCGCGAATCGGGCTGGATGTGGCCGGGTCGAGCGTGATGCGGTGCGCCCGCACGTGCTGGCCGCCGCGCACCACGATCACCGTGTCGATGACGTGGGTGAGGCCGTTGAGCGCCTGCTCCCAGTGAATGTGCAGCCAGCCCGGTTCGCCCACCGCGCAGCCGAGGTTCTTCGTCCGCTCGCCGCGCAAATCGCCGTCGATCAGGCAGAGGGTGCCATCCGGCGAACTGAAGCCATCGGTCAGGCCGACGTTGAACGGATGCTGCGTGCTGTAGACCAGCTTGGCGTACTTGGCCCCATAACCGTGCGCCCGGATGCTGCCACCATTGAAACGCTGCACCGCGCCGTCGGTCGCCGTCACCACCCATCCCGGCTGCGGGAAAACCTTGACGTAGTCGCCTGCCTCCGCCGGAAGCGGTTCTTCTTCCGCCTCCCAGAACGGGTCATCATCCGCCAGATTCCACAGACCGCCAAAAGCCTGCATCGCCCAGTACGTCGCGCCGGTCGAAATATACGTTTCCGCGATCTCGACGCTGCCGGTCTCGGTCAGCGATTGGCACAGCGTGCCATCGGCGCGGACCGCCCCACGATCGACATACCAGCGCAGATGCCGCCCGACCAATCGCTTGAGCATCCCGGCAGAATGCGGCCACACGCCCAGTTTATAGGCCCACAGCGGCGTGCCCAGGCGCGCGAATTTGTAGGACAGGCTGCGCCCGAACTCGCTGTAAGCGCCGTTCGCCGCAAAAAAATAGGGATAATTCCGCATCCACTGGCGGACGCGTTCGAGCAGTTCGTCGCGGCGTCCCGGTTGAGCCGCGCCGTCCACCTGCGCCCAGGCCAGCACATGTGAGCCGAACACCCAGGTATTGTATTCGTCGAAGAAACCCGAGCCGCGCACGGGCGCATCATCGTACCAACCGTCCCCACAGTACACCCCATCGAGGTAAGCGTACATCACTTCGTCGATGATGCCCTGATCGTAAGGCAGGTCCAGCGCTTTGCGGCAGGCATGATTGACCACCCAGAACAGCGACCAGTTGCCATGCCAGGTGGTGGGCCGCCGCCCGAAGCGTTCCAGCCAGTGATAGATGTGGGTGCGTTCGGTGTCGGTGAGCTGCTCCCAGATGCTCTTGCGCGTCTGCCACAGGGCAAAGGCGACCTGCCCGCTTTCGACCGTGCGCTGGTCATACTCGCGCCCAGGGGAATATTCGATGCCCCAGTAAGACGGCGAACTCGGGTCACAGCCGTTGGCGATCCCCCGCACCATCAGGGCAGACAGGTCATACACCTTATCGCGCCAGCGGACCAGCGGCGTCCGGCCCGGCTGCGACAGCCATCCGCCCAGACCCCAGAACATGCGCGTGACCCCTTCATACGAACCGCCTGCATCGGCCCCAGTGGGACAGCCATCCAGCAAGGTGCGCGCGCCGGAATTGTCCAGGTGATCCGCCCAGCCTGCCACCAGCCGTGCCCACAATTCGACCGCTTCCTGCCGGGTAAAAGGATTTGGATTATGCATCGAGGTTCCTTCAGATTATCGATTCTTCAAAAATGGCAGCCCATCGCGCCAGCCGATCTCGCACTTCGAGAGATACCACGTCTGGCCGTGATCGTGGTTTCCCTGAAAAAACAGATAGGTCCGGCCATCGTCATCGACCCACACATACGGATGCCCGGATTCGCTGGCGTTCCAGTCGCCAGGTCCACCGTTGGGCAGCAGCGGTTCGTCAAACAGGCGCGTCCAGGTCAGACCATCGTCGCTGACTGCACAGCCGATCTGCTGCGGCTCATTATTGTAGCCACCGGCGTAAAACATGAAATAGCGACCTTCATGCGAACACACCGCTGGGGCCTCGATGCACTGTTTTTCCCAATCCAGTTCCGGCTTGAGGATGGGCGCAGCGCACACCTGCACCCACTGCGATCGTCCAAAATCGGAATGCAGCGACGCAGCCGCCACACCCAGCATCTGCGTCGTCATGGTCGGGTCGCGCGTGGCGAAATACAGCAGCAGCCGGTCTCCAATGGGCATGACATCCGCATCGATAGCCCGGCCCACGTTCCACGCGCCCGTTGGTTTAAAGATCGGATTGGTAGCATTACGGGTGAAGTGCAGGCCATCTTCCGAGACCGCGTGGCAGAGGGCATCGTTCGGGCCGTTGCCATAGGTCTGGTAAAACAGATGCACGTGACCTGCCAGCACGATCGCGCCGGGCGCGCACAGACCTTTGCTCTCGTAGGGCGCTTCCGGCAGAATCTCCCCAACTTTTTCCCAGTGTTCCAGGTCATTGCTGCGGGCGATGCCGATCGTCCAGGTTGTGGGACCTGCCACGCTCGGCGCTGCCGGGGGCAGCGAATAATACAGGGTGTAAACGCCCTTAAAGCGCACCACCGCCGGATCTTTTGAGTAAGGACGTCCGCGTGACTCATCGGCAAATCGCATCCACCATGCTCCTGTGGTATTCCGGCGGCTCTAGCCACCGAAGACAAACATGATATTATCCGAAGTAACGTTGGCCGCAAATCTGAAAGGACTCCCCATGCCCGCCCAAAAAGGCGAAACCTGGAACGAATCGGAAGTTTACAGGGATGCCTGGACCCTGCGCGAAGTGCGCCGCGTCACCACGCAGGGCCTCTCGAACCAGACCCCGACCTATCACACCAATATCACCTTTAGCGAAGATGGGGACTACTTCATTTTTGCTTCGGAACGTGACGGCCACAGCGCCATTTATCGCGCTCACACCCCGACCGGCGACATCACCGCGCTGATCGAGCCGACGCCGGGCATGGGCAGCTTCGACAGTATGCATAAGGCCAACGGCGTCGCCGTCGGCAACGGCGAAGGCATCTACGGCACGACGATGTGTATGGCTCCGCGCAGCGGCTGGGCGGTATACAGCGTCGGGCGGTCGATTCGAGCGGTGCACATCCACACCCTGGAGGAGCGCATCCTGGTTCCCGACATTGGC
Organism: Anaerolineae bacterium; assembly: GCA_019912905.1. Taxonomy (GTDB): domain Bacteria; phylum Chloroflexota; class Anaerolineae; order Aggregatilineales; family Phototrophicaceae. The sequence goes on along the minus strand of JAIOHO010000157.1, from coordinate 12,714 downwards.
GCGGAATGGCTGCACGGCGTCCTCAGCATCGACCCGACCGAGACGTATGTCATCACGGCGCTGATGTCGGCTCACCCGGAGATTGCCGCCGGTCAACGCCCCACCCGCCCCTACATGGAGCACTTTGCGGATGGCAGCATGAAGCTGCGCATCATTCAGGTGCCGCTGGCCGGGGGCGAGGTGCAGACGATTTATCAGGAAAGCGGATGCAGCAGCGCCCACAGCCCGCACTGCCCAACTGACCCCGATCTGGTGCTGATCGACCGCGATTTTCCGCCGCGCTTCTGGGGCGGCAGTGACGGCAAAACCAACCGTATCTGGACGCTGCGGCTTTCGACCGGCCAGCTTACCGAACTCCCGCCGCAGGACGAAGCCCGTTTTCAGGTGCATTCCGGCTGGACCTGGGACGGCGACCACGTCCTCTATCATGGGCGCAGTGCCATCCGCGGTCATTACATCGGCCTCATCGACCAGCAGGGCCAGACCGTGCGCGAATACGCCTTCCGGGACGCGCCGCACTACGGCCACGTCGCCTCGATGGCAGGCCGACCGGCGATCATCCTCGATGGCAACCTCACTACTGACATGCTGCTCTGGCTGTATTATGATTCGGATCAGCCGCGCATCGAAGTGATCGCCCGGCATGGCACGGATTGGGGCGCGCTGCCCGGCCAGTATCCCCATCCACACCCGGTCAGCGATTCGCACGGCCAATGGATCGTGTTTAACCGGGGGGAGCGGGGCCGCACCGATGTGTGTGTCGTGAAAGTGTGATATAACCGCAATCTAACCGTAGGGCATCGAAACACACTATACTTCGTAGGTCACCAGGCAGACTAACAATAGGAGATCACATCATGAGCAACATCGCAATTCACGGCTTCGGTCGCATCGGTCGCTCGGCGATGAAGGCGGCCCTCAAAGCCAACCTGTTCAGCCCGGTGTCCGTATCGGACATCCGGGATATTCCCACCCTGGCGGCGCTGTTTGAGGTTGACAGCAATTACGGGCGCTGGCACGAACCGGTCGAGGCCACCGACAATGGCTTCGTCATCGGCGGGCGCAAGATCACCTACTACAATACCAAGGATGCCCTGCCGGACTGGGGCGCAATGGGCATCGACCTGGTCATTGACTGCACCGGACGCGCCACCACCCGCGCAGGGGCGCAGACGCATCTCGACAAAGGCGCGAAACGCGTGCTGGTCAGCGCCGCCTCCAAATCCAAAGCCGATTGTGACGCGATGATTCTGGCCGGGATCAACCTCGAAACCTACGAGCCGGACAAGCATCACATCGTCAGCATGGCAAGCTGCACCACCAATGCGCTTGCGCCGGTGGTGAAGATCCTGCGCGAGAACTTTGGCATCGAGTACGGCTTCTTCAACACCGTCCATGCCTACACCAACACGCAGTCCCTCACCGACCAGCCGATGAAAGACCGCCGCGACTCCTGGGCCGCCGCTGAGAATATCATCCCGTCGTCTTCCGGCGCAGCCAAAGCCCTGGTATTCATCTGGGAAGACCTGAAGATGACCGGCAAGGCTTACCGCGTCCCCACCCGCACGGGCAGCATCGCGGAAATCAACGCCGTCCTCAGCCGCTCGGTCACCAAAGATGAGGTTAAAGAGGCATTCATTAAGGCTGCCAAGACGGACGCGCTGAAAGGCGTGATGGGCGTGCTGACGGATGAATGGACCTCGGCGCGCATCGTTGGCGACCCGCATTCGTCGATCATCGATGTACCGCTGATTGACGTCATCGGGGGCAACCTCGTCTCCGTCGCCGCCTGGTACGACAACGAGATGGGCTACGCCACCCGCCTGGCGGAGATGGCCGCCTTTATGACGAAATAGTGCTGAGGTTTGAGTGCTGGGTACTGAGTAAAGGTAAGTCTCTGTAAGCTCCATTTACTCAGCACTCAGCACTCGTCGTTTCACTCCGTACTTCCTCCCCGCAGGTCATGGTAGCCCAGGTCGAGCAGCCAGGGACACAGCACCAGATCGCCGGACGTATCCGGCAGGGGCGCGCCGCTGTCCTGTGGCAGGCCGTTGTAGCCGCGCAGGTAGCCGAATGAACCGTCGATCTGCTCACGCGCCGCTTCGGATAAGTCACGGTCTCCGATGGCGATGGCGTGAATGTGAATGGGCGAACCGGGGTATAACTCGTCCGTATCTCGGAGCCAGGCCGCAAACCCTGCCACCCGCAGCGCCCGCAGCATCCCGGCGATTTCTTCCTGCATCACCCGCCGCGTGACCGGTTCCCGCACCGACACATCGACCGCGCCGCCGCCGTCATGCGTGCCGAAGCTGGCCGCCACGCCGCCGGGGTTATAACTGCCCTGCACCAGCGCCTCCCGAAAATCAAATTCCAGCAGGCCGCCGAGCGTGTGATAAATCCGGGTCGCCTGATCGAGCATGGCAACCGTGCGCGCGTTCAGCCGGGCAAAACCGAAATCGACGACCGTGTAATCGTCAGGCGGCGCGCTGCACAATGTCAGGACATCCAGAGCCGGATCGACGGTCAATGTCAGCGGTTCCAGCCAATAGCGGCCTGCCGGGTCGCCCTCCGCCGTCCACCCGACCGTATCATCGCGCATCTGGACCTGCCACCAGACATAGCCATCGACACAGGTTGGACCCTCGTGTACATCGAACGCCTCCCCCGGCTGAATCTGCCCGATGCGTACCCCATCCAGGCCAGGCGAAGCGCGCAGGTTATTGGGCGTTCCTGGCCCCGGTTCCACCCGCGCGCGGATGCCGCTGCTCAGGCGCGTGGGCAGCGCACAGGCCGACTCCTGCGCGGCAGCGGGCCGCGTCATCATCGGTCCTATCAGCAGCAGAACACCCAGCATCAGAGGTCGCAAAATCGTTCTCACTGGCATCCCCATCACAACCACAGGATCAGAATGGGCATTGTAATGCACCTGCCCGTCAGCCGACAGCGGAATTCCAGTAATCCCCCTATAATGAGCGTATATTCAGGAGGAATCGACCATCATGATTCAACGTATCGTTCGACTGCTGCTGGCGGCGGCGCTGCTGCTGCCGCTGGCGTTTGCGGGTCAGGCTGCCGCCAGCCCGCTCGACGCGCAGGTATGCAATCAACCGGGTCGGCTGACGGTCGGGGGGACCGGACGCGTGACCACGGTGCCCAGCCTGCCCAACCGGATGCGCAGCTATCCCTCGTTTTATGGCGCGGTCGTCGGCCAGATCCCGGCGGGTGCGGCCTTCAGCGTCATTGGCGGGCCGATCTGCGAGTCCGGCATTCTGTGGTGGCAGGTCAACTCCAGCGGCACCGTTGGCTGGACTGCCGAAGGCGACGGCTATACCTACTGGCTGGAGCCAGCGGGCAACGTGCCGCAGCCGCCGCCCCCGCCGCAGCCCGCCTGTGCGCTGCCCAACCGCCTGACCATCGGCAGCCAGGGACGCGTGACTCCCGGCCTGCCCAACGTGATACGCACCGCACCGGGCACCGCTTCGACCGGGTCCGGCAGCCAGGTCATCGGCGAGATTCCCGGCGGCGGCGTGTTTACCGTGCTGGCCGGGCCGAACTGCGGCAGCGATGGCCGCTGGTGGTGGCAGGTCAACTATCAGGGGCTGGTCGGCTGGACCGCGGAAGGCGAGGGCACCAGCAGCTACTGGACCGAACCGATCTACAGCGGGCCAACCGGCTGCCCCGGGTTTTTACCGTCGCGGCTGACCGCAGGCGCAACCGGGCGGGTGAGCCTCGTGCCCAATCTGCCCAATCGTATCCGCTCCTATCCGGGCTTCAGCGCCGATGTCCTGGGCCAGATCCCGGCGGGCGAGCAGTTCTGGATCGCCAATGGTCCTTACTGCGCCGAGAATACCGCCTGGTGGCAGGTCAGTTGGTCGGGCATCGTCGGCTGGACCGCCGAGGGTCAGGGCGGCACCTACTGGCTCGAACCGATCGGGCAGACCGGGTTGTGCGCCGGGTCACCGGCCTCGCGGCTGGTCGGGCAGGTGCAGGGGCGCGTCACCCCTGGTTCGGGCAGCAGCATCCGCCTGACCCCGGAAAGTGGCAATGTCCTGAGGACCATGCCTGCCGGGTCAGTCTTTAACATCCTGTTTGGCCCGGTCTGCGGACCCAGTGTCCAGCAGTTGACGTGGTACCAGGTGGAGCAGAACGGCGTCGTCGGCTGGACGGCGGAAGGCCGGGGCAGCACCTACTGGCTGGAACCCCCGACCGGCGGCGGGCCGCAGTTGTGCGCCGGGTCACCCCCCACGCGCTTAATCGGGCGGACTCAGGCGCGCGTGACCATTGGCGGCGGACCGAACAGCATCCGCAACGGAATCGAAAGCGGCGTGGTCCTGGGACAAATTCCCGAAGGCGCGGTCTTCAACATCCTGGGCGGACCGGTGTGTGGTCCCAGCAGCTTCCAGCAGACGTGGTATCAGGTCGAGTACGGCGGCGTGGTCGGCTGGACGGTGGAAGGCTGGCAGAACGCCTATTATCTGGAACCATAATTCAATCCCAGGAGGGGCACATTACCCTGTGCCCCTCCTAAGACGGGGAAATTCTCATGACTGATTCGCACGTTCAGGCATTCTGGCAGCGCTATCTCGACACCCTGCCGCCGGGTCATCCTCATCATCAGGCGGCGTATTCCGCCTGGTCGTTCGGCGACAGCCCGGCCCTGGCGGACGAACTGGGCCAGTTAGTCGTGGAGGGAGCCAAAACCGCGACGGCCTCCGCCGTCTGGGAGTACGAACACGACGGGACCCCGCCGCCGCACGTCGGCGAACTCAGCGTGATTCTGGCCGGGGATGGCACGCCGCTGGGCATCCTCGAAACCACCGAGGTGCGCACCCTGACCTTCAATGCCGTCGATTCCGACTTTGCCGCTGAGGAAGGGGAAGGCGACCGCTCACTGGCCTACTGGCGCGAGGCCCACCGCCGCTACTTCAGCCGCGTGCTGCCGCCCATTGGCCGTACCTTCGATGAAACGATGCCGGTCCTGTGCGAGCGCTTCCGCGTCGTGTTCCAGGTCTAGGCCTACCATGCACAGCCATTCGGATGCTCACGCCGCAGGCGACCCCGGACCCTGCCAGGCAGCGGAACAATGACGCTATAATGGCGGTACGATCACGACTGAATCCATCCGCCCCGCGTGCGAACCGCTGAGGTGGCGAGCGAAAGTGACTCTCTGATGGCAATTCTGGACAAAGGTAAGGCCCTCCGTTCACTGCCCAAAACCCTTGCGCTGCTGCGTTTCATCCTGCGCGATGTCACCCAGGCACAGGCGATGAACAGTTGGGATGGCGATTGGAATGTCGTCTTCGTCGTGTGTCACCTGCGCGATTTAGAGGCCGCCTATCTCCAGCGTGTGCACCTGATGCTCGAGGAGGACAATCCCACCTTTCCGGCCAATGACCAGCGTGCAATGGCGCTGGAGCGGGGCTACGCAGAGGCGGATTTGCGCACCGCCCTGGCTGAATTTGAAGCGCTCCGGCGCGAGTTTATTGCGCTGCTGCGTTCGTTGAGCGATGAGCAGTGGGAACGGCGGGGTCAGCATCCTTATTTCGGGGAAACCACCATCCTGACCCAGGCCATCAATAACGCGCTTCATGACCTCGACCACATAGAGCAGATCGCCCGCGCCCTGGGCAAAACGACCATTTGGGAGTAAGCAGCGGGTCCTCTGGAAAACCCTGCCCCAAAAGCTGAACAGAATACGGACGTCGGGCTGTAGACAAATAAGAACATTTGTACTATCCTGAATCTGGCAGAAATAGACACCATTTCTCTCACCATGATTCAGGGGAGGCACACATGATCACCACACCCAGGCTGGAACAGCGGGCTGAACAGCACTATATGGGCATTCGGACTCGGGCGGCGATGTCCCAATTAAGTACGGTCATCCCGCAGTCGATCGGCGAAGTCTTTGCCTGGTTAGGCCAACGGGGTGTGGAACCGGCAGGTCCGCCCCTGGTCCGCTACTATGTCATCGACATGGAGGCCGAACTCGATATTGAGATGGGCGTGCGGGTCGTCCATGCAGTCTCCGGCGATGGCCGTGTCCAACCTGGGGTTATACCGGCGGGACGTTATGCGACGCTGATCCACACCGGGCCATATGATGGGCTGATGGCAGCAACGGCCAATCTGCTCACCTGGGCACAGGCGAACGACATCACCTGGCAGATTTCAAAAGCCGGGCAGGATGAGGTCTGGGGTGCGCGCATCGAGTTTTACCCGACCGACCCTCAAGCCGAGCCAGATCCGCAGAAATGGGAAACGGAACTGGCCTTCCTGACGAGGGGCAGCTAGGTGATGAGCACTCAGGGAAAGCGCAGATCCACCTTCGCCCTCATCCGGTCGCAAAGGGGGAATCGGGGTATGAGCGAATTGGTTTCGATTGACAGTCACTTTGAAAAGCAGAATCCGGTCGTAAGCACGATCTATAAGACCCTGCTTACGGCGTTGAGGCAGTTCGGCCCGGTGAACGAAGCACCCAAAAAGACCTCCATCCACCTGGAAAATCGGGTGGCCTTCGCCGGGATATACACGCGGAAGCATTACCTGCTCGTCCACTTCAGGCTTGACCGCCGCCTGGAACATGCGCGAATCAGCAAGTGGGAGCAATTATCTGCGCGTCGTTTCATGCATACGGTCCGGCTGGATCAACCCGGCGATGTGGACGGCGAACTGCTCGGCTGGCTGGGCGCAGCCTATGCATTGAGCGCGTAAAAACTCCTACGCAGTGCATATACAACGTCGATATTTTTCTTATAGACCCGGGTTACTATGGGAACTGTATTCAGAGATCACTGTATGCAGGAGCGTAACTCATGATGCTGATACGTCAGCCCTATTATGCCACTCGTCAGACTGCCCGTCCCGCCGCAGCCTATGAACCCGCCGAACGCGTCTACCGCCTGCCGGTGGATGCCTATGCCACCGACGAAACCGTCGTGTTGACCGCGCCGGTTCCCGGTATGAGCCTCGAAGACCTGGAAATCACCGTCGATGACGACGAACTGATCATCCGGGGCGAGATCAACGGTGAGGAAGAGGGCGTCAATTATCTGCTGCGCGAACGCTTCCACGGCAAGTTCGAACGCCGCCTGCGGATCAACATCCCGGTGGATGTCAACGCCGCTGAAGCGACTTATGAAAATGGGGTGCTGCGCCTGGTGCTGCCCAAGGCGGAAGAGGCCCGGCCCCATCGCATCGCCGTCAACGTCGCGCACTAAACACGTTTGCAGTATCGACGGACCGAACAGGTGGCTCTGGCAGCCGCCTGTTTTTGATTCCCCTCAATCGTGGATTCAGCAACCTGCGGGTCCCCAAGTTAACGCATGTCAAACATTCAGCCTTCGCCTGCTAAGTTTTATCTCCCTGGGCACTCAAAAATGGGTTTGCCCGGCACAAACCCAGCAAGCGCAAATCTGAAATCCGGCGCTTAACCTCTTTTGTAGACGCAGCCAGGCGGTCTGGAGTATCGTGCAACCACGCTATTCGATCGCTGGGAGGCAGTTCGTGAACAAGCTGATTGTGTTATTGCTCATTTTGCTGCTGGTGATAGGGACACAGCCCATCGCCGCACAGGAGAACATCGTTGACCTGAGCGCCATCAAAACCTATCTGCTGGACAAGCTCGCCGAACTCCAGACAGGCACCCGCCAGCTTGAAGACGCAGCGGGGGTCTATTACGCACTGGCCGAAGCGCAGGCATTCGATTATGAGGCGCTGTGGGCCGAGCACCGCACCGAAGCGACGGATGCGCTGCTGAATGCCCGCGATGCCTGGCTGATTGCCAGCCCGCTGTACGAACAGGTCGAAGGCGTGGTCGCCGGGGTGCCTTCGCTGTCGGAATTTGACGTGATCCTCGACGCGGGCGCTTCCGGCGCGGAAGATCCCGAAGGCGGCGTGCCGTTCGACCTGACGCTGCGTGATGGCCGCGTGCTCGAACGCCCCGGCAACCTGTTTGGCGTGCTGGAAGGGACTCTGTGGGGTACGGTCGAGGCCTACAGCAGCGGCGTCGCCGCCGACCTGAACGTCAACAGCGAAGTCGATTTCGGCGAAGTGCTGCCCGATGCCAACGTGCTGCTGGCCGCCGCCGAGACGATGAACCAGTACACCACCGATCTGGTCGCTGCGTCCGACGCCTGGGAGCCGACCCCCGAAGACGCCTTTACCGCCCTGGTGGTGATGGTGCCGACCATGAGCGAATACTTTGCGGCCTGGCGCGACTCGCGCTTCGTGGCAGGCGCTGAGGCTACCCGCACCGATTTCGTCGTCATTTCGCGCCTGGCCGACATTCAGGACATTCTGGGCGGCCTGATTGTGGTCTACGACAGCGTCAGCCCGATGGTCACCGAGGCCGACACCAACCAGGATACGCAGATTCAGCAGGGTCTGCTGGACCTGCATACCTACGTCCGCGATCTGTATTCGCAGGAACAGGATGGGCGGGTGTTCACAGCGGAAGAAGCCGACCTCTTCGGCAGCGAAGCCCAGGGCCGCGCCCAGACCATCACCGGCCAGATTGCCCAGGTCGCCGCGCTGCTGAACGTCACGCTGGCGGAATAAGGATCACTCACACCTAACCAATCGAAACTGCGGAGGGGTCCCACACGGCCCCTCCTGAGTGTTCTCGTACAGGAATGACATGATGCGCCGTTCTCTCATCTGCCTGACCCTTTGCGGCCTGCTGCTGCCGACTCTGATCGCTTCGGCCATCGCCAATCCACCCCAGACTGCCGAACAAATCCGCCAGATGCTGTTTAATGCCCAGGTTGCCCTCATGAGCGGCGACACGCAGGCGGCGCTCCAGGCTGTGGACGAATCCCATCAGCTTTACGCCGACACCCTTGACGACCCGCTCGACACCCGCACGCAGGAATCGCTGGCGGCGGCCTTCGAGCAGGCACGCGACGCGGCCCAAAGCGGCAATGCAGCCGCCTTTGCTGCGGCGCGTAGTCGGGTGTGGAGTAACCTGCTGAACGGCAGCAGCCAGATCGTGCTGGACGCCGTCGTCCGCGGTGATGCGGCCACTGCCGCCCAATGGCTGCCCCTGCGCGACTTCCGCATCTCGACTCGTTTTTCGCGCCCCGGTGCGGATGCGACGCTGGCAGTCCAGGCGCTGGCAGCAGGCCAGATGACGCCCGAAGACGCGCGCACGGCGGTGCAGGCCGACCTGTTCGACACCTATCAGGCGCAGTTGAATGCCGCCCTGATCGACGCCGGGGAAGCGGCAGCGAAGGGCTTTGCGACCCGGCGTTCGGAGGAAGCGGGATTAGCGGCGGGCTATTTCGGCATCCTGGCGGGAGCCTATGACGAGCAGCGCGGGGAAACAGCCCGAACAGAGGCCCAGGCCGCCTTCACGATGCTGGTCGAAGCCGCAGTCAGCGATGACGCTGCCACATTCGAGCAGGCGCGCGCGGACATCGCTGCCCTGCTGACCGGCTTCCGGGCCGCCCCGCTGTCCGAAAAGGAACTCACCCGGCGCGCCGGTCAGCTCATGCGCTTTATCGCGCTGGTTCCGGTCGAATATGCACGCGGCGTGCGCAACGGCGCGGTCATCAGCGACCTCGAAATTCAGGAAGCCCTGACCTTCCATGAGGGCGGAACTGCCGCCTTCCTCGACCTGCAAAATGTGCTGCTGGAACGCGACGCCGAAGCAGCCCAGCGGATTGCCGTGCTGCTGCCGCAGGTGCTGACTCAGATTCGCGCGGTGGTCGAACCCGCCGAACTGCAAGCGACAGTGGATGAGATCCACCAGCTTCTCACGAACATCATTCCTGCCGAGTGGCAGACCGGCGGCGGTGCCTCAGATATTGACGTCATCGTGTCGGTGCTGGATCAGGTCGAAACGGCAGTGGCCCAGGAAGATTACACTCGTGCGGAATCGGCTCGGCTGGAAGCTTATGCCCTGCTGGAACTGGGGGTCGAACAGCGGCTGCGCGGCTTTATGCCGGACAAGGCCGCCCACATTGAGAGCCTGTTCTGGCAGGGGACCGGCGAGCAGGCAGGGCTGGCCGTGCTGCTGGCCGAGAGAGCCTCGCTGCCCGACGTACGCAGTTCTGTGACCGATCTGAAAGCCGCCTTCGACGAAGCCCGTCTGATGCTGGGCAGCGGGCAGACGGCCCCGGCAGCGGTAGCCGGCAACGCCGCAGTCATCGTCTTCCGCGAGGGTCTGGAAGCGGTCCTGATCCTGGCCTCGCTGCTGGCGAGTATGCGCACGGCAGAGCAGCGCCGCTACCGCCGCCCGCTGCTGGCCGGTGCAGCCCTGGCCTTTATCGCCACCATCGCCTCGTGGTGGTTGGCAACCAACCTGCTCAACGTGCTGCTGCCGCTGGGCGAAACACTGGAAGCCATCGTCTCGCTGATCGCCATCGGCGTGCTGCTGCTGATCACCAACTGGTTCTTCCACAAGGTCTACTGGGTCGGCTGGATGGCGAATTTCCACTCGCGCAAGCAGCGGCTCATCGGCGGGGTGGTCGCCATCAGCATCGGCCAGACGGCGGGCCTGGTGATTCTGGGCTTCACCAGCATCTACCGCGAAGGCTTCGAGACCGTGCTGTTCCTGCAATCGCTGGTGCTCGAAGCCGGGGTCGGGGTCGTACTGCAAGGCGTGCTGCTCGGCCTGCTCGGGACGGCAGTCGTCGGGGTGATCACCTTCGCCCTCCAGGTGCGCCTGCCCTACAAGAAAATGCTCGTCGTCACCGGGGTCATGATCGGCGGCGTGCTGCTGACGATGGTCGGCCACACGGTCCACGTCATGCAGTCGATTGGCTGGCTGCCCATCACGCCGATTCAGGGGCTGTACCTGCCCTACTGGATGGGGACCTGGTTCGGCCTGTTCGCCACCTGGCAGGGGATCATCCTCCAGATCGCGGCGACGACGTTTGTCATCGGCAGCTACTTCCTGGCGGAATACCAGACCAAGCGCCAGCGCAGCCGCCCGCACGCGGCAGTCGAATCGCACGCGGCGTTGTAGCGCCGATCCGCATACGATCCCACACTCAAGCGCGCCGCGCCAATGGTGCGCTTTTTGGTTTGACGGCGGCCTGAAAACAGGTCACAATGAGCATACGGGTCGTACTTTTCCTGAAGGGGCGCTGCACAACCCGGCATCGACCGACGCGAACGCGAGGAGTGCCAGGCAATGGACGAAGGGCATGTGCTGGTTATTGGTTCGGCTGGCATCGACGTAAAGGGTCGTCCCACTCAAGAACTGGAATGGGAGACGTCAAACCTGGGCCGGGTGCGCAACAGTGTCGGCGGAGTCGCACGTAATATCGCCGAGAATCTGGCCCGCCTCGAAGTCGAGACGATCCTGCTCACGGCGGTGGGCAAGGATAACGCCGGGCGGCGTGTCATCCACAAATGTGAGGATGCCGGGATCAATTGTGCCCGCGTGCAGACCATCCCCCAGGCACGCACCGGCACCTATCTGGCGCTGCTCACCCCCAAAGGCGACCTGATGACCGCCATCAGCGATTTTGCGGTTATCCAGCATGTCAATTCCGATTATCTGCGCAGTCACGAAGATCTGTTTGCGGAAGCCGCAATGGTGGTCCTCGACGCCACCCTGTCGCCGGATGCCCTGGCGACCGCCTTTGAACTGACCACCCGGCATCAGGTGCGCATCTGTGTGGACCCCACCACGCCGGCGCTGGCGCTGAATCTGTGCCAGTACATCGACCAGATGTACATGGTTTCGCCCAATGCCGCCGAAACGACCGCCCTGTGCGGCCTGGAAGACCCGGCCCACGATTACGAATCGGCTACCAATGCCGCCCGGCAGCTCGTGGCGATGGGGGCGAAAGTGGCCGTCGTCACCCTGGGCGAGAAGGGCCTGGCTTATGCCGATGGCAGCGGCGGCGGTCATATCCCGGCCATCAGCACACGCGTGGTCGATCCCACCGGCGCTGGTGATGCCTTCAGCGGCGCGGTCATTTTCGGGCTGCTCAACGAAGTTCCGCTGGATGAAGCCCTGCGCCTGGGCGTCACTGCCGCCTCCCTTACCCTGCAAAGCCCGCATACGGTTCTGCCACATCTCAGCCAGGAGATGCTTTACAACCAGCTTGCCATCTAAAAACTGCCCGCACTCACCATCATGCTTAACGGACAGGCAGTTACCTCAACCGCGTGCTGAGGATATTGACCGCCTGTTCGCACGGCCCCTGGACGACATGGTGTAAAATAGATGCAGACTCATCAAGAGGTGGTGCGATGACCGACCAGGAAACGCCGCCGCGCAAACAAGCAGGAAACCAATTCCAGACCTCTCCATCAGCGCCGTCGGGTGATCTGTACGTGATTCCCCGTGAAGATGGTTGGGTTGTTTATCGAGCCAGCAACGGCGGCTTGCAGGAACTCGCGCGCACATCCCGCCAGCGTGAAGCCATCGAGCGAGCCAGGAGCCTGGCGACCACACAGACCGCCGAAATCATCATTCATGATCGGAATGATCAACTCGTTGGTCGTGAAGTATTCAGGGACCAGGATTGGGAACTTGAGACCATCCAGGCAATTTCGGAAATCGATTGGGATGGGTACATCGACACTGCATTTTACGGCCATCGTCCGCATATTCGCGGACGGCGAATACTGGTGTCGATGATCGCGGCCAACGCTCGTGATAATAATTGGCCTGTCTCTCGGCTGGCCGCTGAATTCAGCCTGTCCGAAGAAGAAATACGGGCTGCGCTGCGTTATGCGCGTGAACATACCCTGGAA
>JAIOHO010000010.1 GCA_019912905.1 Anaerolineae bacterium | reverse complement strand
CGGCTGGAGATCACCTTCATCAGCTTCGTGCTGCTGGTGACCGCACTGATCGTCGGCGGGGTGATTCTGGCCGAGGGGATGCACAATGGCCCCTCCGCAGCGGCCCTCCAACAGGTGTTCGTGGCGGAACAGCAGGCGGTGGTGGCCCGAATCGGCGATACCCCCCTGAGCGAACTGCCGGCGCTGGCAGCCTGGCGGCGGGCCTTTTCGAAATTTGGGGTAAAACCGACGCAGTATCGCAGCGCCTGTGAAGCATTGCTGCGCCGCCTGACCAAAAAAGGCGACATCCCCTCGATCAATACGCTGGTGGATATTGGCAACATTGTCAGCATCCGGTATGCGCTTCCGGTCGCGGTGTTCGATACGCGCCTGCTGAAAGGCCCACTGACGGTCCACTTTGCCGATGGTTCGGAGCGTTTCACCGAACTCGATTCGGATGAAGTCATGCATCCAGAGGTTGGCGAAGTCGTGTTCAGTGACGAAACAAAACGGGTGTATGCCCGGCGCTGGTGCTGGCGACAGAGCGCCGAAAGTGCGGCGCAGGACGATACCGTCGATGCGATCATTACCTTCGAGGCGCAGCACGACGGTGGGCGTGGAGATGTCGAGCAGGCGCGCGATGATTTGCTCACGCTGCTGCAAGAATATGCAGGCGGCGAATTCAATCCCACAATCCTGAGCGTGGACTGTCCGGGCGTGTGAAGAACGCCGGTTGGCAAGCAGGCGCGGACGGCTGATAATGACGGTATTCGACCGTGCGCGAGATGAGGGATGCGATGACCAGGGTCAAAATTTGCGGCATTACGAGGCTAGAGGATGCGCTGTCGTGCGCCGAGCTGGGGGCTGATATGCTTGGCCTCAATTTCTACCGGAAGAGTCCACGTTACGTGACGCCAGAAGCGGCAGCCGCGTTATGCGATGCGCTGCGGGCGGAGTTGGGACCCGCGTGCCCGGTCCTGATCGGCATATTTGCCAACGAACTGGTCAGCAAGATGTCGGCGATCACGGCGCAGGTGGGACTGCATTTTGCCCAGCTCAGCGGCGACGAATCCGACGCGATGCTGGTGGAGCTTCACGGGATCGGGTTTAAGGCCATTCGCCCGATGAACCTGCAAATGGCCCTGGACGATGTGGCCTATTTCAGCAAAGCCATGCCGGTCAGTGAGCGTGCGCCCTCCTTGCTGCTGGACGCCTTTCATCCTCAGCTGTATGGGGGCACCGGCGAAACGGCCAGCATTGAGGTGGCGCTGGCGGTCAAAGCGCGCGTGCCGCGCCTGATGCTGGCGGGTGGCCTGACGCCGGATAATGTGGCGGGTCGGGTGGAATCTATTGGCCCCTGGGCAGTCGATGTCGCCAGCGGGGTCGAACCGCCGGATCAGCCGGGTGTGAAGGATGCCGCGCGGGTCCGGGCCTTTATTGAAGCCGCTAAGGGAGTCTAGCCCCTTGGAACTGCTCGACATCTACGACGAAAATCTGGTGCATATCGGCGTCAAGGAGCGGGAAGCGGTCCATCGGGAAGGCGACTGGCATCGCACGTTTCACTGCTGGATCGTCTACTGTGATGAGCGGGGGCTGGATTTCATCGTGCTTCAGCGGCGCGGCCCGGATAAGCAGACCTACCCGAACCTGCTGGATGTCAGCGCGGCGGGACATTATGCCGCCGGGGAGACGATGGCGGATGGGGTGCGCGAGATCGCGGAAGAGTTGGGCATTCAGGTCTACTTTAATGATCTGGTGCCCGTCGGGCTGCGCTACTCGGTCTACCGGCAGGATGGGGTGGTCGATTACGAGTTCAACGATGTGTTTTTGCTGAACGACGATCGACCTCTGAGCGCCTATGAGCCGCAGGCGGCGGAAGTCAGCGATCTGGTGTGTTTCCGCATCGACGATGGATTGGCTTTGTTTGACGGCACCTGCGACTCGATCCCGGCGGAGTCGCGCGCGGCGGGGGACATCACCCTGCGCCAGACCGATTTTGTCGACCCGCTGGATCGTTATACGTATCGGGTGCTGGTGCTGGCAAGGCGTTTCTTGAATGGGGAATCGCATCTGGTGATTTAGAGGAAGGCAGCTATGCAGGTCGTGATTGAAGCCATGCAATCTGGGGATTGGCCGGTAGTGCGGGAAATCTACCTTCAGGGGATTGCGACGAAGAACGCGACGTTTGAAACCGAGGCTCCAGCCTGGGAAAAGTGGGACGCGGCCCATCGCCAGGACTGCCGGTTAGTCGCGCGGTTGGACGATCAGGTGGTGGGCTGGGCGGCGCTGAGTCCTGTGTCCAGCCGCTGCGTGTACGCGGGCGTGGCGGAGGAAAGCATCTACATCGCCGAATCCGCACGCGGCCAGGGGATCGGCAAGGTGCTGCTGCCTGCCCTGGTCGAAGCCTCCGAGCAGGCGGGAATCTGGATGCTTCAGACGGGCATCTTCCCGGAGAACAAGGCCAGCATCCACCTGCATGAGTGGTGCGGCTTCCGGGTGCTGGGGGTGCGCGAGAAAATTGGGCAGCTAGATGGAGTCTGGCGTGACGTCGCCTTCATGGAGCGTCGGAGCAAGGTCATTGGAGTTTCATAATGCAAAATTCTTACATTCAAACGGGCACGACTACAGTCCCTGATGAGCGGGGGTATTACGGCGAATTCGGCGGACGCTTTGTGCCGGAAACCCTGGTCCCAGCGCTGGACGAGCTGACCGAAGCCTATCATGCGGCGATGGCAGATCCGTCGTTCCAGCAGCAGCTCGCAAATTTGCAGACCACCTACACCGGCAGACCGACGCCCATCAGTTACGCCCGACGCCTGTCCGAAGCGCTCGGCGGCGCGCAGATTTACCTCAAACGCGAGGACCTGGCGCACACGGGCGCTCACAAGATCAACAACGCGCTTGGTCAGGCGCTCCTGGCGCAGCGGATGGGCAAAAAACGGATCGTTGCCGAGACCGGGGCGGGGCAGCACGGCGTCGCCAGTGCAACCGTCTCGGCGCTGCTGGGGCTGGAATGTCACGTGTATATGGGCAGCGTCGATATTGCCCGGCAGCAGCCCAACGTCTTTCGCATGAAGCTGCTCGGCGCGGAGGTGATCCCGGTGGAAAGCGGCAGCAAGACGCTGAAGGATGCCATCAACGAGGCCATCCGTGATTGGGTGACGAACGTGCGCGGAACGTTCTACCTGCTTGGCTCGGCACTGGGGCCGCATCCCTACCCGATGATGGTGCGCGACTTCCAGAGCGTCATCGGCACGGAGGCGCGCGTCCAGATGCTCGATCAGGTGGGGCGGCTGCCGGATGTGTGTGTGGCTTGCGTGGGCGGCGGCAGCAACGCCATCGGCCTGTTTCACGGTTTTCGCGACGATGACGAGGTGGATTTGATCGGCGTCGAAGCGGGCGGGCACGGCATCGAGGGTGGTGAACATGCGGCGCGCTTCGCGGACCCGCGCCTCGGCAGGCCGGGTGTGCTGCACGGCACACGCTCGTTCGTGCTGCAAACCGAGGACGGCCAGATCATGAACACCCACAGCGTCTCCGCCGGGCTGGATTACGCCTCGGTGGGGCCGGAACATGCTTATCTGCGCTCGCTGGAACGGGCCTACTATACGTTCGCCACCGACGATGAAGCGCTCGATGCCTTTCAGAAATTGAGTCATCTGGAAGGAATCATCCCGGCGCTGGAAAGCTCGCACGCGGTGGCCGAGGCGATCAAGCGCGCGCCGACCATGCCGAAGGATTCGATCATCCTGGTGAATCTCTCCGGGCGCGGCGACAAAGACCTGGACACGGTCATCAAGGAGCTGGGTAAACGGGATTCTTAGAGGCAGCACGAACTGATGATGATTAAAACCGCACGCCTTCGAACCGTCAGCGCCCTGCTTCTTACGCCGGAGGGCAAACTGGTGGCGCAGCTGCGCGACAATAAACCCGGCCTGCCGTACCCGAACTGCTGGTCCACACTGGGCGGAAAAATCGAATTGGGGGAAAGTCCCGACGACGCCATGCGCCGCGAACTGATCGAGGAAATCGAATTCTGTCCGCCGCTGACATTCTGGCGAGCGTTCGACCTGCACTATGTCCTGCGCGATCAGCCGACGACCTCCGAAGTCTACGCGTATGTGGGCACGATCGACCGGGATCTGGCGGCAGTTCGGCTGCATGAAGGCCAGCGGCTGGGGACATTTGGGGCGGATGATCTGACCGGGGCGGCATTCGCATTCGGTTTGGACCAGTTGTTTCGTGATTATTTTGCGGAACAGGCGCGTCCGGCGGAGGCGGTGCAGGTACGGTTGGCAGCGATTGACGAGTCCCCGATCATTCATCGGCTGATGCAGGAAGCCTTCGCGGAATATGAGGGCGTGCTTCAGCCCGGCTCCGGCGCGAACCGCGAAACCGTGGCCGATGTGCAGCAGGCAATGGCGGTTGGCGGAGCGGCACTGGCCTGGCGGCAGGGAATCCCGGTTGGGGCGGCGCGATTCCGGCTGGAACCGGATGAATTGTACGTGGGCCGGGTGGCGGTGCCACCGGTGTATCGCCAGCATGGGGTAGGCCGGGCCGTCATGCGCTTTATGGAGGATGTCGCCCGCCTGCATCGGAAGGACCGGATTCGAGTCGATGTCCGTAAGTCTCTGCCTCAGAATGTGAGTTTCTACCAGAAGCTGGGCTATGACATCATCTCAATCAATCCCCATCCCAGAGGGCCGGACCAGGTGGTGACGCTCGTGAAGCGGATTCTCGCGGAAGGTGAGCCGTGATGACGATCGCGCTGGCGACTGCCTGGAATCCCCGCGGTGAACTGGACCGCTTCCAGCGACTGTATCCACTGCTGGCGTCGGTTTACGAGTCGCTGGTGGTGACCCTGCCTCCCTGGGCTGAGGCGGAGGTCATCACGGCATTGGATGCTCTGGAGCGTGTAGCCCCGGTGCAGACGACAGAATGGCCTCACGGACGCTATCAGTCGCTGAAATCGGCGCTGGAAACCGGCGCGGACTCCATTCATTATGCCGATTTCGACCGCTTGCTGCGCTGGGCGGAAACGCGACCCGACGAATGGCGGCAGACGGTCGGGCGGGTCCAACACAGCGACTGCCTGGTCATCGGGCGCACGGCGCAAGCCTGGGCCACACATCCGCGTGCGCTGCGGGACACCGAGTCGATTTCAAACGCGGTGTTCTCCGATCTCCTGGGCCAGGACCTCGATCTGAGCGCCGGTTCGAAAGGGTTCAGCAAGCGCGCGGTGGCCGTGCTGGTGGCGCATTCGCGCATTGACCGGCCTATGGGGGCCGATTCGGAGTGGATTGTCCTGCTGCATCGGGCTGGTTTTTCGGTCGAGATGCTGCGGGTCGATGGGCTGGATTGGGAAAGCGCGGACCGTTATCAGTCCGTCGCAGCGAATGGCGCTGTGCAGCGGGAAGCCGCGGCGCGTTATGATGAAGATCCGCAGCACTGGGCCATGCGCGTGGGGGTGGCCGCGGAAATCGTGAGCGCGGGCCTGGAAGCGCTGCACCGTGACCTTTAAGGAGTAACCTGATGCGTTACCTGGAAATACGACGGCATTCGATGCGGGTGAAGCCGGGCCAGCATTTGTCCCAGGAAGGGGTCGATCTGGCGCGGCGAATCGGGTCCGAGATTGGGCCGTTTGAATTTGTGATTACCAGCAGCCTGCACCGGGCCTATGAGACGGCGATTGCGATGGGCTTTGCGGTCAACGACCAGCTCGAAGAATTGAGCTATTTGGGGCATGGGATTGAGGCGGAAGTTGCCTGGGATGCGGGCTTCGCCGCTTTTGCTGCCGCCTATCGCCAGGCCGGGGTGACGACCGCGTTCGTGGCGCAGCAGGCCGGTTTGTGGCGCATGATGGCCGAGCCGATTACGGACGGAGGTTCCGCGCTGGTGATTACGCATGGCGGAATCGTCGAAGCGGGGGCAGTGGGCTGCTTGCCGAACGTCGATCATGCGGCCTGGGGACCCGGCGTTTCTTACTGCGAGGGCGTGCGGTTGCACTTTGACGGCGAGAATTTTGTGGACGTGGACATACTGAGGATACCATCATGACAACCGGGTTGGATGCGATCAACGCCCTGTTTGCGCGCGCGAAGGCCGCCAACCGCGCGGCCTTTTTGCCCTATTACCCCATTGGTTATCCTAATTACGAGGACTCGCTCAAAGCCATTGCGGGCATGGCCGCGGCAGGGGTTGACGGCTTCGAGATCGGCATCCCTTTCAGCGATCCCCTGGCGGATGGACCGACGGTCCAGGCGGCAACCCAGGTTGCGCTCGAAAATGGGACGACCGTGCGCGACTGTATCCGGGCAGTGCAGGAACTGCGGGAGCGGGGCGTCAGCCAGCCGATGCTGCTGATGGGGTATCTGAATCCGCTGCTGGCCTATGGACTCGAACAGTATGTCTGCGATGCCAAAGCAGCCGGTGCGGACGGCTTTATCGTGCCGGACCTGCCGCCGGAAGAAGCCGAAATGCTGGTGGAAGTGTGCCAGCGGGAGCAGATGGCGCTGGTTTTTTTCCTGGCACCGACCAGCAATGAGGACCGTATCGAACGGGTGGCGGCCAAAGCTCGCGGATTTATCTACTGTGTCTCGCTGACCGGAGTCACCGGGGAACGGGCCGAACTGCCGCCCGATTTGCGAGCCTTTATCGCGCGCATCCGGGCGAAGACCGATCAGCGTCTGGTGCTGGGGTTCGGCATCAGCACGCCGCAGCAGGCGCGCATGATGAATGACC
>JAIOHO010000156.1 GCA_019912905.1 Anaerolineae bacterium | reverse complement strand
AACGAGCGCCGCGCGCGCGGGCCGAATATGCTCGACTACGACCGCGGCCTGGAAATGGGGCTGATCCGCCGTTTCGACCCAAGCTGGGAATATTATCAGCACCTCAGCGAACTGGTGAACATCGACCTGATTTCCGAGAGCGAGCTGAACATCGTCGCCGATGCCATGTGGGGCGCGGGGCGCGGGGCGTTTCTGACGATTCTGTCGCGCTCCCGCAGCCGTGTCAGCGAGATTCGTGCCGTGCTGAATCCCGGTTTTGGCGGCATCCACCCGGAGCCGATCATGCCCTACCTGAATGAACTGGTTGCAGCGGTGCAGCGGGTCCAGGCGGATGTTGGGTTGGCGACCGATGGCGATGCCGACCGCATCGGGGCGATTGACGCCCAGGGGAACTTTGTCGATCCGCATCATGTGTTTGCGCTGGCGCTGCGGCACCTGGTCGAAAATAAAAATCAGCGCGGCATGGTCGTGAAGACGGTCTCCACTACCTTTATGATCAACAACCTGTGCGAAAAATATGGCCTGCCCCTGCGTGAGACGCCGGTGGGATTTAACCACATTGCCGATCTGATGATGCAGGAAGATGTTCTCATCGGCGGCGAGGAGAGCGGCGGCATTTCTATCCGGGGCCACATCCCTGAAGGTGATGGTATTCTGATGGGATTGCTGCTGCTGGAGATCATGGCGCAGGCGAAAGCCCCGCTGCACGAAATTATTCGCGATTTACAGGCGAATTTCGGCCCGGCTCATTATGGCCGCATCGACACCCGGTTGGCGAAGCAGCTTCCCAAACGGGAGGTTGTCGAGCGCCTATCGCACAGCGCACCCGAACGGCTCATCGGTGAGCAGGTACATAAAGTCGATACGATGGATGGCGTCAAATACTACCTGGCCGATCACAGTTGGCTGCTCATTCGTCCGAGCGGCACCGAACCCGTGCTGCGGGTCTACGCCGAAGCGCGCACGCCGGAGGCTGCCCAGGGGCTGCTTAAAGAAGGCAGCAGCATGGGGCAAAGCCTCATCAAATAAACGTTATGTGGGAGAGGCCGTCAAACAGGATGGCCTCGCAATATTTAGCTGCTGTTTCCCCGCGTGAGCTTCCGCAGCAGATCGAACCAGAACGGCGCGCCCTGCGACAGGGCGACGGTCGTCAGCGCCACACCAATAATCTTGAGAATCCATAATTCGAGCCAACCGTCAGGATTATTGGGCGGCCAATACTGCCACAGATTGCGCGGGTCGAGGCGGTCGGCGCTGAGGGCCAGGTCCTTGTTGACGGCTTCCGTCACCGGCTGAATCACCCATCCGATCGGCAGGCGCAGTTCAAGCAGCGTTTCGAGGGTGGCCTGCGCTTCGTTGACTGCCTGCTGAACCTCTTCGACTGTGCCCTCACCCAGCGCGGGATTCGCCTGGTTCTGCACCTGATTGGCAAGCTGTGGGGCGGTGGCAGCAGCGGTCACTGCCACACTGGTGCGCAGCGCCGGGTCTTCCCACAGGACGCGTGCCAGAAACAGGGTATCGACATTCAGGAGAAGCGCCAGCAGCAGACTGATGAGGATCGAAATCCGCTGCATCTCCTTGATGTATTTGTTGGTGGCGCGTTCCATACTGCCGTCGAACCAGTCGCCGATCTTCTTACGCGCCTGGCTGATATTGCTGGCTGTATTCAGGACGGCCATCAGCGCCGTTTCGAGATATTTGTCCTTGATCTGGCGGACGCCGAGCAGCAGCGGGATCAGATCGCTGTTTTCCGCTTTCAGCTTGTCGAGCGCCGCATCGACCAGGTTGAGTGCCACCAGCATCTTGCGCTTGGTTTCCGGGTCGGACAAATTGGCGATTAACTCACGCAGTTTGTCGAGGCCGGTGCCGGAAAGCTGAACCTCCCGCAGAATCTGGCGGAACAGGGACTTATCGACACTGGGGTCCATGTCGTTAATGACTTTTTCGAGGGCCTCGTAGAGTTTGCCCCCGGCGCGCTCGGTCAGTACATCCACCAGTACATCCACAAAGGCATCGGTCGGGATGTAATCGACCCGCGCCTTTTGCTTTTCGGTCATCCGCCGGGCGATTTCTTCGGTCAGGCGGGCGCTCTCTTCCGAGTCGGTCAGAATAAAATCGGATACTTTGGCATCCACCATGCGAATCAGCGGGTGCGTCAGGATTTTGGCCCGGATGACCGGATCACTCAGCATAATGTCCAGCTGTTCCTTCAACCGCCGCGCCCTCAGATTCAGAATGCTGATGACGACATTGTTAATCTGCGTAACCAGAATGCTGAGCAGGCTGAACACGAAGATCAGGCCGATAGCAACTTCGATGATCGCAGAATTCAACATGGTGTCCTCGTTTCGTGCGCAGTTGCAAATCGAACTCTATTATAAACACGCCGGGCTGTTTTTGCTGTGGACAGGCTTCAACTGGTCCGCATGCTGTCCACAATGTGTGTTATAATCCCCCGAGTTCATACTTTGTACGACAATCTAGTAGGAGACAGAGGAAGAATGTCTTTTGATAAGGTCATTGTGCCAGAGGGTGGCACAAAAATTCGGGTGACGAATGGCATGCTGAATGTGCCGGACAACCCGATTCTGACGTTCATTGAAGGGGATGGCATCGGTTATGACATCATGACCGCCAGCAAGCGAATCTGGGATGCCGCGGTTGAGAAAGCCTATCACGGCAATCGAAAGATTTCGTGGATGGAAATTTATGCCGGAGAAAAAGCAGCCTCCATTTACGATGGCAATTATATGCCGGAAGAAACATTTGACGCGCTGCGTGAGTTTCTGGTCGGCATCAAAGGCCCACTGACCACCCCAATCGGCGGCGGCTTCCGCAGCCTGAACGTGACTCTGCGCCAGGTGCTGGATCTGTACAGCTGCATCCGTCCGGTGCGCTGGTACCGGGGCGTTCCCAGCCCGGTCAAACGCCCGGAAGATGTGGATGTTGTGATCTTCCGCGAGAACACTGAAGACATCTACGCCGGGATCGAATTTGAATCGGGCACATCCGAGAACGAAAAGCTGGCGAAATTCCTGCGTGAAGAACTGGGCGCGACCGGCTTTTTCGAAGGCGCAGGCCTGGGCATCAAGCCGGTCAGTCCCTTCGGCAGCAAGCGCCTGATTCGCGCGGCGATTAAGTATGCCATCGAGCGCGGTCGCAAAAGCGTCACTTTCGTGCATAAAGGCAACATCCAGAAATTTACGGAAGGTGCCTTCATGAAGTGGGGTTACGAGGTGGGCCGCGAAGAATTCCCTGAGGAAACCATCAGTTGGGATGACGTGGCGGCCAATTACGGCGGCAAGGTGCCGGAAGGCAAAATCCTGCTCCAGGATACGATTGCAGACATCATGTTCCAGAAGATGCTTCTGCGACCCGTCGAATTTGACGTCCTGGCGACGACCAACCTGAATGGCGATTATCTGAGCGACGCCATTGCCGCTGAGGTCGGCGGAGTGGGGATTGCGCCGGGAGCCAATGTCGGCGATGAAGTCGCACTGTTCGAGGCGACACACGGGACCGCGCCCAAGTACACCAATCTGGATAAGGTCAATCCTGGTTCCCTGATGTTCAGCGGGGTGATGATGCTGAAGCATCTGGGCTGGAATGAAGCGGCAGCGCTGGTCACCACAGCCTACGAAAAGACTCTCGATCAGAAGATTGTGACGTATGACTTCGCCCGGCAGATGGAAGGGGCGCATGAAGTCGCGACCAGCGCTTTTGCGACAGCCCTCATCGATAATATGAATTAGGTTGTGTGTGGGTTGGGGAAGCTCAGGAAGGACACGCCCTGTGTCCTTCTTTTATTTGTATAAGGTTCATGACACTTAATTAGAATTCACACATTTTTAGGAAACCGGTACCAGGGTCATGCTATATAATAAATGGAATGAAACATCATCAGAAATCACTGAGCAGCGAAGAACAACATGGTCTATACAGACAGAAACGATCACAAACGGGTGCTTATCGTCGATGATGAGGACCTGACACGAATTCTTCTCAGCCGGGTTCTCGAACGGGCACAAATTGGTCCTGTCGAGGTATTGATGGCGGAAGATGGTGCGGAAGCGATTACTGTCGCCGAAGCGTGGCGTCCTGAGCTGGTTCTTCTGGATTTGCTGCTCCCCAAGATGAATGGCTATGATGTCTGCCGCCAGCTGCGGGCTATTCCCGATTATGATCCTTATATCATCATTCTCACGGCGCGGGGTCACAACACAGACCGGCAGCAGGCAAAGGAGAGCGGCGCGAACGACTTTATGACCAAACCGTTCAATCCATCGGGGCTGCTTGCTCATCTCAATGCGCTCTGGAGTTTTCAAGCTTGATATCGCCGCGGCCTGCTTCGTGAAACGAATACGCCGATGATCATCAACAAGTTGCGGACATCTGTGAACAGTACCAAGTTTAATTCGCTACTGCCTGAGACCACCCTCCAAGAAGTGATCGAACCTCTTGAGCGGTTGTTTCATGTGCCCGGTCGGGTGTTCGTAACCGATGCCTTTGGCGACCCGTGGTATGGTCAAAAGTCGTGCGCAGATCCTGCGGTGTGTCTTTCGATCATCGTGGATAATGAAGAACTTGGCATCGTCGGGATATGCGGCAGCGATGTGCGGATCGATTATGAGGAAGTCGTGCATTATCTGGCGCATACGCTGTCACTGCTCGCCACCGAAACCTCACGGCGGCGCAGGATGGCCGATGAAGTGCTGGAACGTTACGACGAACTCAACCTGATCTACGACCTGGCTGCGCTCATCGCCCGGCATAATATGTCTCTCGATGATATTATGCGCGCCGTCCTGGAAGAAACCAATCGAATCCTGCGTGCGGAGTCGGGTGTGATTTACATCTATGACGAACCGCGCTCAGAATTGATTCCGATCAGTCATTTTGGCCGCCGCAGTGATGAACAGTTCTGGCAGGGGCGCACCCGAGAGCTGGCACTCAGCACCCTGTACGCCTATGACACGACGCAGTTGTTTGAGGGCGGGCGGGTGATCTGTGCCCCGCTGCGTTATGATGAGGAACGGTTGGGTGCCCTGGTGCTGATGCATGAAGCCGCCAGCCGGACTTTCAGCGCCAATGATGTCAATCTGCTGACTACCCTGGCTTACAACACGGCGCTGTTTATTCGCGCCGCGCGCCTGTTCGACTCCCTCAACCAGCAAAATCGTGAACTTGAACTTACCCTTGCCGAGCTGCAATCCACCCGCGATGAATTGAGCCGGGCGGAACGCCTGAGCATTATCGGCCAGATTGT
>JAIOHO010000155.1 GCA_019912905.1 Anaerolineae bacterium | reverse complement strand
GCTCGTCGGTGGCCTGCGACAGCGCGGAACTGATCTGGGCCAGCGATTCGGCCCGGCGGCGCGACGTTTCGCTGGCCTGCTGGAGCCGAATCCGGTCCACAGCGGCGGCCACCAGCGCCCCGATGCCGGCGACCAGCCGTTTTTCGAGTTCGGCGTATTGGCGGGGGAGATGGCTGTGAAAGGCCAGCATCCCCATCCAGCGGTCGTTCAGAGTCAGGGGAACGGCGATCCCGGCATGCACCCCGCGCTGCCGCCACGATTCCCGACTGACTGGATCGACCGTGTCATGCTCGATATTTTCGACGAAGGTGGGGTAATCGCGCGGCATGACCCGCGTGATCGGAAAGTGTTCCGGTCCAAGACGGGTTCCCACGCGAGCCGGGTCTTCGAGCCGTCCCGTCGCCATAACCTCGAAATAGGCGGCCCGGTTGAAATCGTAATGCTCCCAGATGGACAGGGCGATGCCGTGTGCGCCGACATCGAAATCTTCCACTGCCCGCACAATATCCTCGAAGGTGCTGGCCGCGTTGATGGCTTTGCTGGCCCGATAGAGCGTATCCGATTCGCGGTAGGCTTCTTCGGCGCGCACGGCCCGCGTGTGGTTCTCTTCGAGCAGGCGCACCGAATCGATGACCGGGGCGGCCAGTTGGATGAGCGCCGTGTAAATGCGCTGGTCGCGTTCGGTAAAGGTAAAGGGCGCGGCCCAGCCAAACAGCAGCACCCCGACCAGACGGCCCTGATTGCGCAGCGGCAGGACCGCCTCGCTGACGATGTGATGGTCAGCCGCCGCCTGCTGCGAGGCCTGGTCCATGCCGTCTTCCGTATGGACATCGGCGACCAGCCAGGGTTGATCGTGGTATTTCAACCATTCGGTGATGCCGCTGTAAGCGCTGTTCTCGAAGCGCATGCCCACGCCATGGGCCAGTGCTCCCGGCTCGACCCACTCCGAGACGATCTCGCGCCAGCCGCTGTCAGGGTCATCCTGATAGATGGCATAGGTCAGTGAACCGGCATTTGCCCCCATCCGGCGGGGGTAGTCGCTGACTGCTTCCAGCAGTTCATCCGCTGTCCGGGCACGCGCCAGGCGGCTGGATGCCTGATACAAACTGTCGATTTCGTGGTTGATGGCTTCCAGCTCGGCAGCGCGCCAGCGGGTTTGATCGAGCAGGTGGGTCGACTCCAGAATGGGCGTTGCCTGCTGGATCAGTGAGGAATAGATGCGTTCATCGCGCTGATCAAACCGGTGCGGCTGATTCCAGGTAAACCACAGGATGCCGATCAAGCCGCCTTTGACGTGGATCGGCAGGATAGCCGCGCCGTGCTGCACGTGTTCCCGGAAAATCGCTGCCATGATGGGATCGACGATGGGGTGATTCTCCAGGTCCTCGAACAGCACCATCTGCGAGGTGTGCGCCAGCACCTCTTGCGTAAAGGGCAGGCTGAGGGTCTGGAAGCGCGCGCCGATCCCGGCTTCCTGGCGGGGGTCTGTCACCCATTCGGCGACGACCGTCAGCCATTCCGGGGGCGTGCCGCTGGCCCGATCGACATAAAACAGGATGCCCTGGGTGGCCCCCTGGCTGCGCGCATAACTGCTCACCGCTTCAAGCTGGTCTGCCGGAGTC
>JAIOHO010000154.1 GCA_019912905.1 Anaerolineae bacterium | reverse complement strand
GTGCCATTCTCTTCTATCAGAACATCACCGGCCACTGGGCGAGTTGGGCCTATGTCTGGGCACTCTACCCGGTGCTCCTGGGTCTGGCACTGGTGTTCATCGGACGGCGAACCGGCAGCGAAAGCACAGAGCACACCGGCGACGGCTTCGTGAAGTGGGGACTGTTCGGCTTCGTCGGTCTGTGGGCGCTGTTCGAACTGTTCATCTTCGGCGGCCAGAACTGGCTCATCTCGACGCTGATGCCGCTGGTGCTCATCGGCGCAGGCGTGTTCCTGCTGATGCGCGGGCGCTCGCGCGATAAGACCAAGGTCGTCTACTCCGGGAACGGACATCGCAAAAGCAAATCGACCAGCGATGACTTGCAGGAGAAGATTGACGCGGCGCTGGCCGAAGACGACGAAACCAGCTAGCTCGACACCGTTCTGGTCAAAAGCAAAAGAGATAACCAACCGGTTTGCAGTTTTGCAGGCCGGTTTTGGTTTCCCTCACCCGTTCCAGGCTTCTGTTGACTGCCTGTCGGGATGTGCGGGTTGAACCGTTAAGAACCCCCTAATAACTGGTCTGATGCCCGGTTTCCGCTCGAAACACGCAACTCTGACATTCAAAGAGCCGTATACTGAAAGTAGCGTATGATATTGTACAGGAGAAATCCACGTGAGAAAGATTCATTTGATGAGCCTCGTGTTGATCGTCCTCTTAATTTTCATGAGCGGTCCCGCGCTCGCCCAGACGATGCCGGTGTTCTGCGGCGACCTGGCGGAAGCCGATTGTACGCTGCTGAAAGACTCGCAGACGGCGATGGCCGGTCTCCATTCCGGCGCGGCGCAGCTGGATGTGGCGGTAAGTGTCAGCAATATCCCGGACTCCCCCTTCGAGCAGCTTGACTTCGGCCTGACCGGAGACGGAACCTTTGCCATTGATCCCGCACTGATGGAAAGCATGATGGCGATGCAGTCAGATCCATCGGCACTGTTCAGCACACCCGAAGCGTTCATGGACTGGTTTTCGCAGTTCCTCAAAGGCTTCAGCGGCGACCTGAACCTGACGCTCCACCTGCCCGCTGAACTGACCGCGATGATGTCCAGCGAGGACCAGACCATCCCCGAAAATCTGTCCATCGGGCTGCGTTTTGTGGACGGCTTCGCCTATGCAAATCTGGCGTCCATTGCCGAATCGATGCCCGATGCGGGTGTGCCGGCGGGTTGGGTCGGCATCGACCTGGCGACGCTGATGGAACAGAATATGGCCCAGAGCGGCTTTGGCGGCATGGAAGGAATGGACCCTGAGGTGTTCAAATCCTACATGCAAAGCTTCCAGGACCCGGCCTTCCTCAGCGAGTTCATGACAATCGAGCGTCTGGCGGACATCGACGTCATGGGCCAGCAGGCCGCCGTGTTCCAATACACCTTTGACTACCCCGCCCTCTTCCAGAGCGATGTCTTCAAACAGATGATGCAGGCCCAGATGGAAGCCGTTGCCAGCATGAGCGGCAGCGAGATGGACAGCGACGCTCAGGCGGAGATGGATAAGGCCATGGAAATGATGGGACCTATGTTCGAGGGTATGACGCTCGAAATGCGCCAGACGATCGGCCTGGACGACAAATTTGCCCACTCCACCGAGATGAAGATGGCCTGGGATATGTCGGGCTTTATGGCAGCGGTCGAGCCGGATTCCGAAGGCCCCGCGCCGACATTCACCTTTGACATGACGGTCAACGCCAGCGACTTCAATGCTGCGCCCGAGATCGTTGCGCCGGAAGATGCCACAATCTTCCCCATCGACTCGATGGTACCGTCAAACGACATGTAATCTGCCGATTCTGGCACTTCTAAAGGCAGGCATCGCCCGTGGGGTGGATGCCTGTTTTTTGTACTGGACCGTTGCGCGTGGAGGGCGGGACTGCGCTATAATAAGCAGCATGTTCACCAGAAAGGCGCAAACATGCTGATCGCACAGGCAACGGCCACGGACGGCCAACTGTTATCGGAAGATACCATCCGCGAAACCATCGAGACCGGGCTGCGCGGACGTTTTACCGGGGCGCGGGTGCTGGCCCTCATCCCCGACCACACGCGCACCATCCCTCTTCCCCAGTTATTTCCAATCCTGGTGGATGCCCTGAGTGATGTCACGAAGCTGGATTTTATGGTGGCTCTGGGCACACACCCCGGACTGAGCGAAGAGTCACGCTGCAAACTGGTGGGCATCACGCTGGAGGAACGGCAGACCACCTATCGCCATGTGGGAATCCTCAATCATGAATGGGACAATCCAACCGCGCTCACGGAAATTGGCACCATCAGCGAAGATGAAATGCGTGAAATGGCAGGCCCTGCCTGGCACCCCTCGCTTAGCGGCGACATTGCGGTTCAGATCAATCGCGCCATTCTCGATTATGACCACATTCTGATTGTCGGCCCCAGCTTCCCGCATGAGGTCGTCGGCATTTCAGGCGGCGCAAAATACATGTTCCCCGGCATCGGCGGCCCGGATATGATTAACAAATTCCACTGGCTGGGCGCACTCATCACGACGATGAAAATCATCGGCATCAAAGACACGCCCGTGCGCGATGTCATTCACACCGCCGCCACCTTCGTACCCACCCCCATTACGCTGCTGAGCCTGGTGGTGGTCGGCAGCGGCCTGGCTGGGATGTTCATCGGTGATCATATCGAAGCCTGGGGCGCAGCCGCCGATCTTTCGCGCAGGCATCACATTAAATGGATCGAAAAACCATTCCAGCAGGTGCTGTCCTGGTGCCCGCCGATGTACGACGAATTATGGACCGGCGGCAAAGCCATGTATAAACTGGAACCGGCGGTCGCGGACGGCGGCGAACTCATCATCTATGCACCCCACATCGATACCGTCAGCGTGGCGCACGGCCAGCATATCTATGCGCTGGGCTACCACGTTCTGCCGTATTTCCTCAACCAGTGGGACAAGTACAAGCACCACCCGACCAGCGCCATGGCCCACAGCACGCATGTCAAGGGCATCGGCACCTTCGAGGATGGCATCGAGAGGCCGCGTATTCAGGTCACCCTCGCCTCGAAAATTTCGCCCGAAGACTGCCAGACGCTAAACCTGGGCTATCGTGACCCGGCGGACATTCACCCACAGGAGTGGGCGGATCGTGAAGACGAAGGCGTGCTGTTTGTCCCCAAAGCGGGTGAAACACTCTATCGCGTGCGCGCATGATTGCAACGCAGTACACGCAGGCTGTTGAGCACAGGATCTTGCGGCCAGCCCTGTCGATCGTGATCCCGGCCTATAATGAGGAGCGCGGCCTTCCGGGGGTCCTTGATCAACTCACCAGGTTGTTTGCCGATCAGCCCGATTGTGAGATCATCATCGTCGATGATGGTTCAAATGATCAGACGACGGCTGTTGCCCGCCGCTATGCACAGGTCCGCGTCATCGTCCATCGCCTCAATCGTGGCTATGGGGCAGCGCTCAAAAGCGGCATCCGCCATGCCAGAAACGATCTCATCTGCATTACCGATGCCGACGGCACTTACCCGAATCAGCGGATTCCTGATCTGGTCAGCACCCTGGTTGAAAAAGAATACGATATGGTGGTCGGTGCGCGCATCGGCGAGAACGTCCACATTCCCTGGACGCGCAAACCAGCCAAGTGGTTTCTCGGCAAACTGGCAAATTTCGTCGCGGGCGAGCCAATCCCTGATCTGAACTCGGGTATGCGCGTCTTCCGCCGCTCGACAGCTCTGCGCTTCTTCAGGCTGCTGCCAGACGGCTTCTCCTTTACCACCACGATCACGCTGGGCATGCTGACCAACAATTATCTGGTCGATTATGTCCCTATCGACTATCATCCGCGCATCGGCCAATCCAAGATTCGACCCATCCACGATACCCTCAATTTCACCCAGCTCGTGCTGCGTATCGCCCTGTACTTCGCGCCGCTCAAGATTTTCATGCCGCTCAGCCTGTTGGTTATGGTCGGGGCGGTCGTCTGGGCGTTTTTCAGTATGGTCGTGTTCAAAGCCCTGGCCGACGTCAGCACGGTAGTCCTGGCGATGGCGGGCATCGAAATCGCGCTGCTCGGCCTGATCGCGGAACTGATTAACCGGCGCGTCCCCAACACCTATCGTGACGACGATGACTGAATCTCAAACCTGGAAGCGCCTGCAAACTGAGGTGATTCGCCCTGGCCTGTGCACCCACTGCGGCACATGCGTCGGTCTCAGTCATGGCACGCTGCACATGCGTGAGAC
>JAIOHO010000009.1 GCA_019912905.1 Anaerolineae bacterium | reverse complement strand
CTTCATACCACATACAGTTGAAGCCCAACTGCGCCAGACGGTGTGCCATTTCGACCGCGGTGGGGCCGTTCAGGAAGGCATGAGTCTCGATGGCAATCGGCACCTCCGGTCCCGCGGCTTCGGCGACTGCGGCCACCAGATCAATCGCCAGTTGTTTCTGCGGCTCGGTCAGACTGTTGTTGTCGCTCAGGTCGTCGCCATAGCCATAATTGACGTGGGCGAACGGGTCGAACTTGAGGGCGGTAAACCCCCTGGCGACGACTTCCCGCGCCTGGCGAGCGTAATCCGCCGCATTGTGTCCGCCGTCGATAAACCAGTAGTTGGCATATAACTGGATTCGCGGACGGTATGCGCCGCCGAGCAGTTCGTAGACTGGCGCGCCGAGTGCCTTACCTTTGATGTCCCACAGGGCAATGTCGATGGCGCTGATGGCCGACAGCAGCGGCCCGGCCTGACCCAACCAGTTCATATCGCGGTAGAGTTTGGTCCAGATGAAGTCGATGCGGCGCGCATCCTGCCCGGTGATGTACTGGCCGACATACTGGCAGGCTGCTTCGATCAGCGGCGACCCCGGCCAGTTGGTGGCTTCGCCCCAACCGTGGATGCCTGCATCGGTCTCGACTTTGACGAGTGTCCAGTTGTACTTGATGCCTTCGACCAGGTACGTTTTGACGCCTGTGATGTTCATGGTGTGCGAAATCTCTTTTCTCATAAGTGCCCTCATCCCCCGACCCCTTCTCTCGAACCCTGCGCCAGGAGAAGGGGAGCAAGTCAGTCAGGGAAAAAGTCCCTCGCCCTGAGGGAGAGGGACGCTACGCAGGGAGTGAGGGCCAAATCTCACTCCGGCACGCTCAGATCTGCCAGCCAGTCGAATGTGATGCGTTTGCCGAGCAGGAAAAACTTACGGTCAGGATGCCACAGCACGTTGTTGCCGCCGCGCGTCGTGAAGCTGGGATAGACACCGAGATCGGCGCGACCGGCAGGACCGATGCCATACCAGTCGTGATGCATCAACTGCTTGCTCTCGCTGAACCAGATGGGCTGATCGGCGTCCGGGCGGAACTCGCCCAGCGCAATGAAGGCCGGGGCGCGATTTTTCATCGTCTCTTCCGGTTCACAGCCGTTGACGCGCCCATTATTGTGGTGATGCAGCAGCACGTAGCGGCCATCACTCATCTGGTAGATGGGGCAGCAGCACAACGGCTCCAGTATTGGGGTGCCTTTGTCGCGTCGCAGCAGTGGAGCCGGATTCGCCCACGTCTTGCCGTCGTCCGCCGACACGCTGTACCAGATCATGCCGCTCATGGTGCGCATGACGCAGAACAGGCGGTCATCCGGCAGGCGAGCAAGGCTGGGTTCCTGAGCGATGCTGAGCAGCGGATTGGTGTAATGCGGCACCCGCAGCGCCCGCTCCGGGTTGGAATACTGGATTGCGATGTCCATTGGGTCCGGGTCGTCGTCGATGTTGACGAAGCGCATGAACTCAACAACCGATTCGCGCGAGGTCCAGGAACTGTTGTGCGGTGGGGTGCGCGTGGCCTGGCTGACCCAATGGGTGTAACCCGTGAACCAGCGGCCTTGCAGGTCCCGGATCGGTTTTTGCCAGACGATCCAGTTGGCCGGGACGTTCGGGTCCGGGTGATCGTAGCGGTTATGTTGCATGGGGATGGTCTGCGGCGTGGTCCAGGTTGTGCCCAGGTCGTCGCTGTAGACGCAGTCCATCGTGCCGGTCATGCTGTGCGACGAATCGACAAGGCCCTGCGTCTGATTATAGATCACGTAGATGCGCCCGGATTTCGACACCAGCGGAAAACCCCAACTGGAAATGAGACCGCCGCTGGGTCGATCCGGCCCGGCCAGTTTGATCGGGCGAGTCCAGGTGACGCCCTCATCGTCTGAGCGGGCGAACACCATGCGATGATCCCCGGCGTTTTCATAGCTGCTCTGGGTCCAGACGGCCATCATCGAACCATCCGGCCCATCGAACACCAGAAAATGCTCGTTGCCGGTGTCGAAGGTCGATCCATCCAGACTGCCGGGTTTGTAGACGACGTAATCCGGCTGAGTCCGCTGAAGTTCTACATCAATGTCAGTGGCAATATTCATGTCCGTTACTCCGCCGGGACCGTCAGGTCACTGAGCCATTCGCGGGTGATGCGCTTGCCGAGCAGGAAGAATTTGCGGTCGGGATGCCACAGCACGTCGTTACCATCCCGGTTGGTGAAGCTGCTGTAGACTCCCAGATCGGTGCGTTTGGCCGGGCCGAGGCCCATGCCATCGTGATGCATTAACTGCTTGCTGGCGCTGAACCACAGCGGCTGCTCAGCCTCGGGGCGGAACTCGCCCACTGAGATGAAGGCCGGGTAGCGATTGAGGGCGGCGTGCTCTGGCTCGCACCCCTGATAGCGACCATCGTTGTTGTGATGCAGCAGCACGTAGCGCCCATCACTGAGCGGGTAAATCGGGCAGCAGCAGATCGGTTCAATGAAGGGCAGGCCGCCGTCGCGCCGCAGTAACGGGCGCGGATTGGTCCATGTCTCGCCGTCATCCGCCGATACGCTGTACCAGATCATGCCGCTCATGGTGCGGTACACGCAGAACAGGCGCGCATCCGGCAGGCGCACGAGGCTCGGCTCCTGGGCGACGCTGAGCAGCGGATTGATGTAGTGCGGCACGCGCAGGGCCTGGTCGCCCCAGGCGGAGTAGGACACCTGAATGTCCGGCGGTTCCGGGTCATCGTCGATGTTCATGAAGCGCATGAACTCCACGACCGATTCCCAGGCCGTCCACGAGTTGATGTGGGGTGGCGTGCGCACGGCGGTGCTGATCCAGCGTGAAAAGCCGGTGAACCAGCGGCCTTGCAAATCGCGAATGGGCATCTGCCAGACAATCCAGTTGGAGTAGATGCTCTCGTCCGGGTGATCGTGCGGGCTGCGCGGCATGGGGATGGTCTGCGGTGTCGTCCAGGTTTTGCCCATGTCATCGCTGTAGACGCAGTGCATCGTTCCGGTGAACTGCGGCAGCACATCGTCCACGCCGTGATACTGGTTGTAGACGACGTAGATGCGTCCCGACTTCGACACCAGGGGGAAGCCCCAGCTCGCCATGTAGCCATCGCCGATCTTCGAAGGTCCCGCCAGCTTGATCGGCTTGCTCCAGGTCTGGCCGTCATCGTCCGAGCGAGCAAAAACGATGCGGTGATCGCCCGAAGTCTCAAAGACGCTCTGGGTCCACACGGCCATCATCGAGCCGTCCGGCCCCTCAAAAACCAGAAAATGCTCGTTCCCGGTGTCGTGGGTGGAACCATCCACGCTGCCGGGCACATAGACCACATAATCCGGTTGGGTGCGCTGTAATTCGTGCTTCAAATCAATCGGCATAATTAAAGTGCTTTCTTATGATTGGATGCGATCTATTGTGATGGGCGGGCGCAGGTGAACCGGGTTGTGCGCCGGGTCACAGTCCGCCAGCCATTCGTCGGTCAGATACTTGCCTAACAGCCAGTGCTTGCGATCCGGGTAAAACAGAATGCGATCCGGGCCGTCATCCACGAAGCTGGGGTAGGTGGCGACCTGGGTGCCGCCGGTATTGGGAATCAGGACGCCGTCGGAACTTGCCAGAATTTTCGGCACACCGAACTGGAGCGGGTGATCGCGCTCGCCGGGAATCTCGCGCCCGACAGTCAGCCACACCGGGTAGCGATTGTTCTTGGAATCGACCGGCGATTTGCCACCGTTGGCTGTGCCGTCGTTGTTGTAGAACAGCAGCAGGTAGCGCCCATCCTGAAGGCGGTAAAGCGGACTCGGCGAAATCGGGTTGAGGATGGGATTGCCACCCGGCTCGTAGCGCAGCGGGCGCGGCGTATCCCAGGTGCGGCCATCATCTTCGGACAGGGCATAATAATTCATACCCGTCAGGGTGCGGAACACGCAGATCAGACGATTATCCGACAGCGCCTGCACCGTCGGTTCCTGGGCGACGCTGACGCCGGGCCGATAGGGACTCTCGACCTGGAGGCCATGCGGGGTTTTCGGCCAGGTGGTGACGATCAGCTTTGTCGGGTCCGGTTCAGTCAGGATGTTCTCGAAGCGCAGGAAGCAGATTTCGGACCAGTGCTCCAGCAGATTCAGGTTGAGTGCTCGCGCCGGGTCGTAAGTATCGCTGGCCCAACGGGTGAAGGGGGCCAGGACGTGACCCTCCGGCGTCGTAAACACATTCTGGTAGACGATCCAGTTGGCCGGGACGTTGGAATCGGGATGGCTGATGGCGTTCGGCGCAACCGGGTAATCGAAGGTTTGCTGACTCCAGGTGATGCCGTCGTCGTCGGAGTAGCGGCAGCGCAGTGCGCCGGTCGTATCCGGGCGGCCATCGTCAATACCGACATTTTTGTTGTAGAAGCAGTAGATGCGGTGGCTGCCATCCGCACGCGGGGCTACGATTGGGAGTTCCCAGCTCGCCAGCCCGGTCCGGGGTGGGTCGCCGGGTTGGGGACCATCAATGACCTGCGGATC
>JAIOHO010000153.1 GCA_019912905.1 Anaerolineae bacterium | reverse complement strand
GTCTTTACCTATCACCCGTCGAATCTCATCCCATTCTGGATTGAGCGGTCCACCTTGCCATTTTTCAGGACTCAGTACAATATATGATAATGCGAATATTAGTAGCCAAACCGCCAAGACAAGTAGAAGTAGAAATGTTATTTTTTTATCCTGGGTAATATTTAAAATACCAACAAGTGCGAATATAATACTCGATACTCCAATGTTCTGTTGAGCCTTGCCAGTGAGAATTT
This sequence comes from Anaerolineae bacterium, assembly GCA_019912905.1. Classification (GTDB taxonomy): domain Bacteria; phylum Chloroflexota; class Anaerolineae; order Aggregatilineales; family Phototrophicaceae. The sequence continues at coordinate 10,881 of JAIOHO010000153.1, read as the reverse complement.
TGAATTCATCATTCTGATCTCTCATATGAGTTTCCATAAGCTTAAGAACATTCGTTTTTTGATATTCAAAGTTTGCAGTTTCCATATCCATCTACTCCGAGGTTCTTATGTCTAACAAAAACGAGCAACAGGAACAACAGCAATCTGAGAAACCACAACGTGAGACACAGAATCCTTTACCTGAAAAACAGCCCACCGACACCTCACACCGCCCAGCAATAAAATCGGGGGACTTAGAGGACTTGAAGAAGAAAATCAAAAAATAGAATATATCATTTTCAATCCGAAAAGGTGTACATATGTTCTATTTTTCGGGGCATTGTACTATAAAAAAGGGCCTAGCGCCGCTTCGAGGTCAGCCCACGACTCGGCGCGGACCACGCGCTCGCGGAGCTGCGCATCCGGCCAGTCCGCGACATAGTTCACGAGTTGGCCGCGCAGTTCGCGGATAGCCACATGAGGGGCCAGTGGGGTCGTTTCCAGGGTCAGTGCGGCCTGACGCAGCGCGATTCGAGCACGTTCGTTCAGGCTCGGCGGCAGCAGCGATTCGCCGGTGCGCAGTTCATGGGCGATCTGCTGGAATATCCAGGGTCGGCCCAGCGCGCCGCGGCCAATCATGACCCCATCACAGCCCGTTTCCGTCAGCATCCGGCGGGCGTCACTGGCGGTAAACACGTCGCCATTGCCAAAAACCGGGATGCGCTGCACGGCTTCTTTGACCTGCCGGATGACGTCCCAATCGGCCCGGCCCGTGAAGCCCTGATCGGCAAACCGGGCATGGACGGCGACCGCCTGCACGCCAAGCTGTTCGGCGGCACGCGCAAACGCGACCGCCGTCGGCTGGCCGCTGCTCCAGCCGCTGCGCACCTTGACCGTCACCGGCACCTCGACCGCATGCACCACGGCCTGGACCACCGCCGTCGCGCTGTGCAGGTCTCTGAGCAGCGCCGCGCCACCGCCTTTTTTGGCGACCTTCGGCACCCAGCAGCCCATGTTGATGTCCACGATGTCCGCGCCATGATCGACGACGATGCGCGCCGCCTCAGCCATCACCGCCGGATCGCTGCCGAACAACTGCACCGCGAAGGGACTCTCCGATTCACGCCAGTCGAAGCGCTGGAGGCTTTTTTCGCGCGTGCCTTTGTGCTGCAAGGCCGCGCTGCTGATCAGTTCGGTGCAGACCAGGCCGCAGTCCCCCCACTCGCGGCAGAGGGTGCGCAGGGCATAATTGGTCTGTCCAGCCATCGGCGCGAGGGCCAGCGGCGGATCGACCCGCACGCTGCCAATCAACAGCGGCTGGAGTCGGGTAAGGGGTTCGGCAAGCAGCACGGGCTATTGCGACGCCTCGTCGGTCGCATCCGCCTCAGGGGTCGAGTCGGCAGACTCGGTTTCCGATGCGCTGGCAGCCGCAGCTTCGGTAGCTTCCGGGGTGGCTTCGATAGTCGCTTCGGCCATCGGCTCGGCGTTCTGGCCCGGGATCAGTGCCGAATCGGGCGACACCCCGACATGACCGGCCAGCGGCCCCAACGAGGTGGTCTGGCTCAGGACCGCCAGCACCACGACGACCGTCAAGACAATGAGGATAAGCGGCCCTAAACCAATGTCACGCAGCATGATGGTTTCCTCGATTCATGATTCCGTCCAGCACGAGGCGGAGTCTACCATAACCCCAAGAAGCGCGGCAACCCGCATCGCCCGGCGCTGACCAGGGCTACTGGCCCCAGATGCGAGTGTCTGGCCGGAAGGCGGCCCAGGCGAACCAGAAATGGGGGAAAGCCAGACGCTGTTGAAGCTGACTGCCCTGAAGCTCCCCGGCCACAGCGGTCCCGAAAATGTTCCAGGTACTCCTGGTCTGATCGTCCGTGATCTGGCCGCTGGCATCCAGCGAAAAAGTCAGCGTGCGGCCATCGAGCATCCGATCATACAGGGCGGCCATGCCGACATCACGCGAGTCGTCGATCACCCGCCCATCGAGCGCGCTCGCCGCGCCCGGCTGCCAGAACGCCACGACCTCGAAGCCGCCGACCGTATCATTGATGACTCGTTCGTCGGCCAATGTTGGGTACGGATAATCGTGCAGGGGTGCGCCATCGGCCCCCAGCGGCACCGGGAACGGGTAGGCGACCGCCTCCCCGCCGAGCAGGATGCCCAGCACGCGCTGGGTGGCAAACAGGCGCGTATCCAACGAACCGACAAACAGGAATGGCTCAGGATCGCTGTCATAACCCACGTAGGGGTTGGTGCCCTGACCCGCCCGCTCCGGCGACAGGACTTGCCCATCAGGATACTGCTTCGCAAACTCGCTAAAACTCACCACCAGCGCAGGATAGGACTCAAGCTGGTCCCCGGCATGAACGCCGACGATGCCCTCGCCGGTGAACTGCTGCCACCAGCTCTTGGTGACGTCATCCCACATAATCAGGTCACTGTGACGCAGGTTGCCCGACACCCCAAAACGGTAGACCGCATCCCCGACGCGGCGGTCAAAGACCATGGCCGCGTTGCACAGCGGGCAGAACGTCACGGCGACCGGGATGCCAGCGACTTCATCGTTGACGATCTCGTGCCGGGTCAGGATGCCCAATGGATAGGCACGGGCGTCGGCATTCTGGGCAAAGGCGACCACCGGCGACTGCGGCTGAAGCCAGTTGGCCGCCGACTCGATGCGCTCGAACTGCGGCTGGTCGATTGGCGGGATGCCATCCGGCGGCGGTCCCCCAGAAATGATCTCCTCCAGCGGGACAGTGTGCTTGCAGAAATCCGTCGTGTCCCAGAAATCGAGGTATCCTACCCGCGCGGGCGGCGGACAATCCTGAGCCAGCGCGTGGACATGGGGAGCCTGCACTGCCCCGATCCCGATCAAAACAACTGTAACCCATCCTAAACGAAACATGCTTCACCCTTTTCTCTCATCCAATAAATTCTTCAGAAGCCTGTTCCTGGTTAGACGCCCTGCCGGGCCGCCTTTTTACGGGCGCTTATGACCTTCTCATACCACGCCGTACCACCAGGCATTGACAGGGCGAGCGCGCCATAGCATCATCCCTACGGGTCCTGTCATTCGAGGTTACGCGCACATGAATTTCCCGCGCAGCCGGTTATTCTGGTCCGTCGCACTGGGGCATTTCACCAACGACACCTTCATGAGTATGATGTCGGTCCTGCTGGCCTTCATCAGTGTGAACATCCTGCCCATGAGCAAGGCGGAGATTGGCCTGGTGCTGGGCATCACGGCGCTGGTGGGCGCGCTGACCCAGCCCGTGTTCGGCCTGCTGGCGGATCGCAGCGGCGGGCGCTGGTTGGGAACCGGCGGGGTCGCCTGGACGGTCGGCATGGTGCTGCTGGCACTGCTGGCCGCTGAAACGGGCATCTATGCCCTGATGATCATCGGCTTCATCATTCCGGCGATGGGCAGCGGCGCGTTCCACCCGGTCGGATCGAAGTATGCGGCAGAAAGTGACAAGCACCGCGCTGCCAGCAACATGGCGTACTTCTTCCTGATGGGACAGCTTGGCCTGGCGCTGGGTCCGGCGCTGGCGGGCCGCCTGCTCGACCATGCCGCCACCTTCAATCACGTCTTTACCGGGGCGCTGGGTCCGGTGTTCGGCAGCATCCTGCTGGAGCGCGGCACGGTGACGCCGGTGCTGCTGGTCGCTTTTATCGCAATCCCGGCCCTCGCGCTGATGGCGGTGACGATCCCCAACGCGCGCGCGCACCGGGCACAAAAAGAAGTCGAGCGGCAGACCGCCGCCGCCCCCACCAGCCGATCCGCTTTTCCGGTCATGGCCTTCATCGTGTTGATCGCCATGGTCACACTGCGCAGCCTGGCCCAACCGGGCACCGTCAACTTTATCCCGGTGCTGTTTCAGGAAAAGGGTTGGTCCCCGGCGGAATACGGCCTCATCACGAGTTCATTCTGGGTAGGGTCGGGCCTGGCAGGGGTGTTCTTCGGCAACCTGGCCGACCGCTTCGACCGCCGCAAGGTGATCGCCGCCAGCATGATCGCATCCGCCCCGGCCTTCTTCTTCCTACCCGTCACGGATGGCGCGCTGGCCTTTGCCCTGGCGATCGCCGCCGGTGCCCTGAGCGGGGCCTCGCACAGCATTATCGTCGTGCTGGCACAGGGGCTGCTGCCCGGCAGCAAAGCGCTGGCTTCCGGCCTGATCCTGGGGCTGATCTTCGGCATGGGCGCGATGGGCAGTTTCCTGATCGGAGGGCTGGCGGAATTCATCGGTCTGGGGAGCGCTTTCCAATTGGTAGCCGGGGCTGTCGTCCTGGCGAGCGTGCTGGCCCTGGCCCTGCCGCGCGATCGCAGCACGGTGATCGAAGTCGTACCGGAGCCGGTCACGACGCGGGCCTAGGGTCAGAATCCTTAAGATATATCGCTGAATCAGTTTGCCGTTTCGCAGAAATTCAGGCTACAATAAGAGTATTATCTGGTGTCTGGATTTATTGCACTCATTACGGCAATCATGATTCGGAGGTGCCACCGTGAGTCGTTGGCCTAACAAGTACGTAATTGGCCTCACGGGAAACATCGCAGTCGGCAAGAGTGTCGTGCGGCAGATGTTGCAACACCTGGGAGCCTATACCATCGATGCCGATGGTTTATCGCACCAGGCCATGCAGCCAGGCGCGCCCGCCTATATACCGGTTGTGGATACATTCGGCCAGTTCATCCTTGGGCCGGACAAGCGCATTAATCGGGCGCTGCTCGGGCAGATCGTGTTTTCGAATCCTGAAGCCCTGCGCAAGCTCGAAGCCATCGTACACCCCATTGTCCGGCAGGCTGTCAATACCCTGGTGACACGCTCCAAACAACGCGTGGTCGTCATCGAGGCCATCAAACTGCTGGAAGGCGGCCTTGCCGAAGGGACCGACAGCATCTGGGTGGTCGATGCCTCACCTGAAACGCAGCTTCAGCGCCTGATGCAGAAGCGCAAAGCCCCGGAAGCCGAGGCTCGCCAGCGCATTACCGCACAAAATCCGCAGGCGGATAAACTGGCACGGGCCAACGTCGTCATCCACAATGATGGCAATGTCGAGGAAACCTGGAAGCAGGTTCAGGATGCCTGGAATCTGGTGCGGCAGGCGGTCATCCAGCAGCATGCGCCCGGCGCTGGTGCCCAGGCTGCCCCCGCCAAACCGGTGACCCGGGCTGCCGAGGAAACCCAACCCTCGATGGACGCAACCGTGGCTCGTCCGTCAGCACCCATCGACGTGCACGATCTCAAGGTCGAGGTCAAACGCGGTATGCCGGGTAATGCCGAAGCCATCGCCCAATTCATCACCACGGTGACGGACAGCCCCATCAGCCGCATGGATATTATGCTGGCGTTCGGGCAGAAAAGTTATCTCCTGGCCCAGGATCAGCATGGCAATCAGATTGGGGTGATCGGCTGGCAGGTCGAAAACCTGATCACACGGACCGATGAGTTCTATCTGCGCCCCAATATCCCACCCGGTCCCGTGATCAACGCCCTGATTATCGCCATCGAAGAAGCCTCGATGGACCTGCAAAGCGAAGTCAGCTTTATCTTCCTGGCTGATCGCACTTCTGACGCCGTGATTCAGCCCTTTCTACAGCAGGGCTACCACCTCACCACGGTCCGCGAGATCAAGATCCCGGCCTGGCGCGAAGCGGTGCAGGAAGTCGTCAATGCCTCCAATGAAAGCAGCTTCCGCATCCTCACCAAGAAGCTCAGGGAAGATCGCGTTTTACAACCCCTGTAGTTCTTAATCCAGCCCTCATAGTCTGAGCCTTGCCAGTTGGCAGCAGGCGGATTATGATGTCTGTGGATTACATCGCAGGGATTAGCCAATGTTTAGCCAGGTGAGTAAGATTCCACCCGTGCAGTGGGCCGCCCATCATCCACGTCTTGCGGCATGGATCGTCCTTTCCGTCGGCATGGTCACGTTATTGATTATCGAAGCCCGCGATGTGGGTTTGCTGCCGACTCAGTGGCTGGCACTGATCGCTGCGGCGGTGCTGGTCGCCGGGGCTTGTGTGTGGATTATCAGTTGGGAAGATGAAGACGAAATCGAAGAACCGGACAGCGCTGTGGTTCCCCCTGCTGCCGAGTCCTCCGACCTGAAATCAGGCGAATAAATACTCCGTTCCGGCGGGGCGGTGCAAGCACCCCGATTTAATACGCCTCCGAAACGAAACATACCCGGCTGTCCACAGGCGAGCGCCCATCCGGGACAGCCGAGTCCGGGTCAAAATTCAGATCGCCAGGGTCTCCATCGGACGGACCGCCAGATCAAACGTATCCGCCACCGCGTCATACGTGACGTAGCCGTGATAGACGTTCAGCCCCTTCGCCAGCCCTTCATCGGCGCGCAGCGCATCGTGCAGGCCCATACCGGCCACTTTGAGGATGTACGGCAGCGTCGCGTTCGCCAGCGCAAAACTGCTGGTGCGGGGCACCGCGCCGGGCATATTCGCCACGCCGTAATGCAGCACGCCGTCGATCACGTAGGTCGGGTTGCTGTGTGTGGTCGCGTGAGTGGTCTCCACGCAGCCGCCCTGATCGACGGCGACATCGGCGATGACGCTGCCAGCCAGCATGTCGCCCAGCATCGCCCGCGTGACCAGATGCGGCGCGCGCGCGCCCGGAATCAGCACCGCGCCGATGACCGCATCCGCCGTCACAATCGCCTCATGAATGTTGCTGACATTGGAACTGAGGGTCGTCAGGCGTCCCGGCAGCACTTCGCTCAGATAGCGCAGGCGGTCGAGATTAATGTCCATCAGGCTCACCCGCGCGCCCATACCGAGGGCCACCTGCGCCGCATGAGTGCCGACCGTCCCCGCGCCGAGAATGACGACGTGGGCAGGACGCACGCCGGGCACGCCGCCCATGAGGATGCCGCGCCCGCCGCTGGGTTTTTCGAGGTAATGCGCGACGATCTGGGTCGCCATACGGCCCGCCACTTCGCTCATCGGCTGGAGCAGCGGCAGACGCCCCTGCCGGTCTTCCACCGTCTCATACGCCAGGCCGATCACGCCGCTGTCGAGCAGGGCATGAGTCAGATCTTCCGACGCAGCCAGATGCAGGTAGGTGAACAGAATCAGGTCGTCGCGCAGGTAGGGATATTCGGCGGGCTGCGGCTCCTTGACCTTGATGACCATCTGCGCGCCCTGCCAGACCTCAGCCGCGTGATCGAGTATGGTGGCCCCGGCAGCGATATATTCGTCGTCGCTGAAACTGCTGCCCACCCCCGCGCCGCGTTCGACCAGCACCTGATGCTGGTGGCGGATCAGTTCGCGCACCGCATGCGGCGGCAGGGCCACACGATTCTCGTTGTCTTTAATTTCTTTAGGAATGCCAATAATCATCTGAAGGTCCCTCTCCATCTCACGCGGCGATCAAGCGGCTGTGATTTCTCATACACACTGTTCTAAAATAGTATATCCCAATCGTACACTCTGTCCAGTAAAGAGTGCAGGCCGAATCAAAAGTCCCTCTCCGGTCGGAAAGGGACTCGGAACGGACAGGGGGATAGAATCGAGGGTTATGAACGCGCCGGGCGAATCGTGATGTGATGGGTTGCCCGATCGGGCGTGTGATGCACCGTCAGCACCTGGGCGGCTTCATCCAGTTGAGAGGTGCCATCCGATAACTCGACTGTGCAGCCGCTGGGGTACTGATAATTCGGCACAAAAATCTCCGTCGGCGCGGTCACCTGCGGGTCATGCCGGAACTCAAACTCGAACGTGCGCGTCGCCCGGTCAAACTGCATCCGCAGCGGTTCACCAGCGGTTCTGAGCGCATAGGGCCGCACGACGGCTTCCAGGCCGCGCCCGCCAGAGTGGATGTCGTCGGGGTTGGTGTGCTGATCGCGGCAGAAGATGGAGAGATCCTCGCCGTTCCACTGATCGCCATAGGCATGGGTGTTGTCGGCGGTGTAATTCCACAGCGTACAGTTGAGCAGGTTGGCATCCATGGCGTGGTAGTACATATCCAGCGCCTGCGTCTGGAGGCTAAAATCGCCGCTTGAATAGGCGGCTTTGTCGTCCAGGTCGAAGGGCACGCCGAACTCGCCCAGCAGAGTCGGGACGTGGTTCATCTGTTCCGACGACACCTGTTTGAGGTGAGCCAGATTGCCATCAAACAAAGCCTGCACGTCTGCTTTGCTTTCAACCACTTTCATCGTCTGAAAATCGACCGAGAATTCCGGGTTGAAGGTCTTGGTCAGCAGCGTCATGCCGTCGTACCAGTGACCGGCATTCACCACCCCTGCCGGATCGTCCGCACTCCAGGCGGCATGCCCCCCATTCGGATCGCCCTCCATAAAGACGAGCGCAGCCGGCTCTACCTCCCGAATGGCGCGGATGAAGCGCAGCATGAACGGCTTGAGATAATCCCTGCCGAAATCGACCGGGCGACCATTCACCTGGGCAAAATGATCCGGGCGCAGCAGGCGCGGCTGGCCGCCCTCATCGGTCCAGACGCCGTTCTGCTTCCAGAGGCATTCGCCGCGCCACAGCGATTCGCCTGCGGGGTTGAGCGTCGTAAAACCGGTCACCCCGATACCGCTGTAGTCCAGTTTGTGGACATCGACGCTTTGGGAATACCCCGAGCCGAGCAGCATCGACTGAAACGGCGTCGGCATCGGCCCCATGCGCAGCCGGAAGTCGTCGATACTGCCCGCATCCTGCACGCCGATGAAGCCGGACCCCGGCTCGTTGAGCGTGTCGTAGCCGACCACATTGGGCAGACCGTGCAGCCGTTCCGCCACTTTGCGGATGGCCGCGATGTAATGGCCCTGGAGGAATTCCTGTACGGGAACGCCATCCACCAGCGTCTGCGGGGCGAAATCATTGCCGCCGAAAAACAGCGTAAACATGGTGCCTGCGCCGAGCTTAAAATAATTGGTCGGCCAGATCATGCGCGGGAAGGGATCGCCGTGTTCGGGATGATTGATGGCCGTACCCGTGGCCGCCAGTTTGGTCAGGTCCATGCCGACCGCTTCCAGAGTCCAGCCGGGCGCGCCATCGCCGCCGGTCCAGCGGCTCCACACATCCTGATGCGGGTCGATAAACACATCGAGGCCGTACTCGCCTGCTTTGTGGACCACCGCATAGAGGTAATCCAGATACGCTTCGTCGTAGATGCCCGGCCCGCCGTGCTCGACCGCTTCCCAGGTAATCAGAAACCGGAGAAAATTCATCCCCCACGCCTTGAGCCGCCGCAGATGGGAGTCGGCCTCGTCCAGTGGGAAAGGCCGCCCGATGAAGGACACCGTACGATGATCGTAAAACCCCTCGCGCCGGTGAGTCGCACCGTCGGGAGTGTAGGGCACTTTGGTGCTGCCACCCAGGTTTACGCCGCGCAGAATCAACGCGCGTCCGGCCTCATCCTTAAACCAGATTCCATCGGTATGCACTGCAAAACTCCTTGGGTTACAAAGTCTATTTATGCGCCATCGACCTTTATCGTGATTGTACTCTATCGCACAACTGGTCCGAACGCGGGTGACACCTGTCGGTTTAGGGGGCTGTCATTTAGCGAAAAAATCCCCGGTTCATGTGGAGGAATCGGGGATAAGGGCCTTTGTGTGATTGGGTGACTACCAAACCTGCTTTGCTGCACCTCAGCACTCGGAACTCAGCACTTCGGTGGTCAGATCGGCTGTCCGGGCGGATGCAGTTGGGCGGTGACCCCGCCATCGACGTACAGCACCTGCCCGACCATGTACGAGGCATCCGGCGACACGAGGAAGGCGACCGCCGCCGCCAGTTCCAGCACTTCGACCGGGCGGCCAATCGGAATGCGGGCGGCCACTTCATCGAAATAGCCGGTGATTTTGCCCGCCTTCCAGGTGTTGGCCCATCCCGGCGCGATGGCGTTGACTCGCACCCCATCCCGAATCCACTCGACGCCGAGCGCGCGCGTCAGTGGATCAATGGCACCTTTGGTGACGTCGTAGGGCAGGCCAGGCAGGTGCGTGCGCAGCGCCCCCGGCGTCGTCACGTTGACGATGCAGCCGCTCTTCTTGGCGCGCATAATCGCCCCGGCCTGCTGCGCCAGCATCATCGGCGCTTTGACGTTCACCGCCAGTTGGTAGTCGATCAATTCCTCGCTGACCTGATCGAAGGGCATCCGGCGCAGGTCGGCAGCATTATTGACCAGCACATCGACCGTGCCGAACGCCGCCAGCGTCTCGGCAAACAGCCGGTCGATTTCACCGTTTTCGCCCAGGTTGGCGGTGATCGGCAGAATCTCAGCCCCCTGTGCCGTCAGATCATCGGCGGTTTCGGCCACTTCCGCCGCATCCAGGCCGGTGACGACCACCTTCATCCCCTCGCGTGCGAAGCGGGCCGCGATGCCCTGCCCGATACCCCGGCTGGACCCGGTGACGATGGCGACCTGCCCCTTCAGTTCCGGGTAGCGCGCCGGGATCGAGGCAAATTCCTTTGCGATGTCCATAAAAACCCCATTCTGCGTGCGACAATGACTCCGGCGATTATGGCGCAGTTGCGCGAAATCGCCAATGCGCCCCCAAGACGCCCTGGGGTCCGATCCGAAGCTAGCTCGGCACCGCGCCATCGGGCAACGGGGAGACATAGACGCTCCCGTTTCTGGCCCGATCAAACTCCGCCTGCGCCCGATTCAGCAGGTCGGGTCTGGTGAGCAGATCCAGGCCAGCCAGCGCCATCGTTTTGGCGGCAAACAGCATACCCTTACTGCCGATACCCGAACCGGAGGACACCACCGTTTGCCAGCTGTGACCCGGTGTCCCCAGCGGCCAGCAGCAGGTCGTCATCTGCGCGGTCGGAGTGATCCAGCTCACATCGGCAACTTCGGTCGAGCCGCTCAGCAGCGGCGGCGTATCAGTATGGGGCAGCACCTGCTCCCAGAGCGGATCGTCGAG
>JAIOHO010000152.1 GCA_019912905.1 Anaerolineae bacterium | reverse complement strand
CTCTTGCAGCGCAAGGTCATGCAGCGCATGGCGGACGTTGCGGTGAACCAACAGGCGTGTGCTGGCCGCATCACCCAGGGTAGCCTGCACCTGATTGAGATACCGCTGGCCTTCCAATTGCTTATAGGCCGTGACTTGATTCATCAGATCGGCCACATGCGAGTCATGCTGGAGACGCGGCGGGATGTCCGTGCAGCCAATGGCATACGCCAGCAGCAGTTCAGCGCCGGTCAAATGGGCCAGGTGCGAGGCGAGGGGTAGGGCATATTCCGCCCGCAGCGAACAGTCGAGCGGGATCATGATTTTTCTGATGGCATTTTCACGGTCGGGCCAGGCGGCGATTTGAATGTCATCGGGTACGATGCTCACGGCCAGGCCGGTTGCTGAAATGGCGGGGTCGAGCAGAAGCCCTTGCAGCCGTGACGGGAGAACGAGTAAATCGACCTGGGCCTCGACCATATAGCGGGCAATGACCTGAGCCAGATTAGCGGATTCGAGCCTGTCCAGCATCACTGTATGCACCGGAATGTGATGATCCTTCAGAGCACCGATGCTGCCTTCCAGCTTGAGTTCTGCCTCCATCTGGTCGAGATACCATTCGACCGGGTCAATGGCTTTCCGGCTGAGGCTGTGCAAGCCGAATAAGGTGATGGAAGCACCGCTGCTTTGAGCCAGCGGAACCGCGTGCGACATTAAGGCACTCGTTGGCTGTTCATCAATAAATACCAGGATATGATTTAACATAGGGCAAGTCCTCATCCACGTTTCTCTGGCGACTCACTCGAGCGCCATCTTCATTACAATGGGGTATACCGTCATCATATCTGGAAAATGATGGTGACTCGTAGGTTATCTGAGGGTATTGAGAATAGGTCGAATGGTGGGTTGAGGGGACGTGTATTTTCCTCAAGCTCAACTGGGGCGTTACGATACGCGATAGGTTGGATAATGATGTGCACCGGGAGTATGCTAATCAATCATCGAGGACGATGAATCCAGTGCTTCTAACAGCAACCCGGTCGATCCGAAAAATGACTCTCTCGTGGAGAATCGCCGAATCGACAGTGACCGCCGCTGCGCCCAACGTACATCCTGTGAAATCAACCAGTTTCTAGGTCGATTCGTAACCCCAGGTGATGGATTGATACTCCGGGTGCTTGCCGACAAAGGCCGCGATAAACGGGCAAAGGGCCTGCACTTTGTAGCCTTCCGCTTTGGCATATTCCAGCGCGACGTAGGCCATTTTGCTGCCGACCCCCATGCCTTCAAATGCACGCGGCACTTCGGTATGGGTGAATATGATGTTCGTGCCCGCGATCATGTATTCCACGACTGCGACGTCACCCTTCAGAACAACCTCAAAGCGATTTTCTGCTGGATTATTGCGGACATCCAGTTGATTCGGGTCGATCGTCATGACTGCTCGCCTCATCTGCTTGAAACGCATTGCGTTGATGGGTGCCATCACAAAACGGCTTGCGGCCTGATCCTCCGCAGCGGCACAACCGTATTGTATCGCCTTTGAACAGCACTGCGTCGGCTTCGTCTACAATTTCGAAGCGGCCCTGAAATTTAAGCGGCCCATTTTCAAGTGCCGTGATGCGCAGTCTGCCGGTGGTGCGATGTTCATCGATTGGCCCATTCGCCCTGTTGCGATTGTTTCGAATGCGTTTGTTGTATGAGTACTATCGCAGAATGGCTTGTTATTCGATGCTCCGCACCGTGCTTGGCGACCCACTTCAGAGACGTAAGGCTCTCCTCAATTCCTGTGGTGTCACAGCATCCCGGGCGTCTTCAGGGGTTTGACGGTCATCCGCCTTTACGAATCAATCTGCTTGAGCAGTTCGTCCGCCGCTCGTTCGATGTCCTGATCCCCGGATCTGCACGCCGCTGTGGATGTCGGCTCGCGTCACGCACGATCCGTTAGCTTTTATCGTATGCACCCCGTACACAACCCACACCCCGCCAGCGAGGGATCTACAGATAGCCCACCTGGGGCATTGGCCGGGTTGCGTTTCAGCGGTGCGCGGTGGAGCAGGCGGCCCGTATAATAGAGGCGTTCGCTTGAATAGAGTAGTGAGTGAGGCCATGATGCCGATTAAAGCTGTAATCTTTGACATGGATGGTGTGCTGGTGGACAGCGAAGTCTACTGGTGGCGGGCACGCCAGGCATTCGCGCGCGATCTGGGCAAAGTATGGACCGACGAGGGTCAGCGGCGAGTCATGGGGCCAAGCACCATCGAATGGGCACGGATCATGAAGGATATCCTCCAGCCTGCCATGTCAGTGGAAGCGATTATGGACGACATCATCCGACGGGTAATGGCTCAATATGATGCCCAACTGCCGACGCGCCCCGGAGCGCTCGCAGCGGTGCATCTCGCCGCCCAGCACTACCGGGTCGGCCTGGCGAGCGGCTCACCGACGGCAGTGATTCAGCATGTGCTCAGGCTTACTGGGCTGGACTCGGTATTTGAAGTCGTGGTCTACGGGGATGACATGGCTCGCGGGAAGCCTGCCCCCGACATTTACTTCGAAGCGCTGCGACCATTAGCCGTGATGCCCGAAGCGGCAGTCGGGATCGAGGATTCCGGAAATGGAATTCGTGCCTTGAAAGCTGCCGGAATGAAGGCGATTGCCGCGCCCAGCCCTGACTTTCCCCTTTCGGAAGAAATTATGAAGCTGGCCGACGCCTATATACCGAGCCTGGAGGATTTCAGCCTTGAGCTGGTGAACCGCCTCGACGTGTGAGTCACAGTCGTGATTCTGTGCTTCAGACTTTGAGAGGAACTGGCAGGCGTCTGCATAGACAGGCCAGCGGCCCGGCTGCGGCTTCTGTCCTTTCTTCTGATTCAGCCGCTTCTGAAATCTTCTGCTCTATTCGTTTGACATTTGCCGATAGACCACTTATACTCGTGAAAACGATTTCACATTTTCGTGGGATTGGCCTGAATCCGCATGGCTACGATTAAGGATGTCGCGCACAAAGCCGGGGTATCGGCGGCCACCGTTTCCCGCGTCCTCAATGGTCACCCTTATGTAGCGGATGACCTCCGCAGCCGGGTTCTGGACGCCGTTCAAGCCCTCAGTTATCGCCCCAATCGTGTCGCGCAGCGCCTGCGCGCAGCCAAGAGCCACCTGGTTGGCGTGATCTTCTCCGACATCCGTAATCCCTTTAATACGCTGGCCCTGAGTGGGATCGAGCAGGTCCTTGCAGAGCAGGGGCTTTCGGTCCTTATCTGTCATTCGAATATTCATCAAAAACGAGAAAACGATTTCATTGCTTTGATGCTGGCCGAGGATGTGGCCGGGTTGATCATCGCGCCCGTGAAGGAAGAATCCCAGGCGCTTACCGAAGCGGTTCAGAATGGTTTACCGGTGGTCGTCATCGACCGGCGGATGACCAAGCCGAGGACGGATGCAGTGCTGGCTGATAATCATCATGGTGCGTATATCGCTGTCCAGCACATGATCGAACTGGGGCACCGCGATATCGCCATTTTGAACGGACCTCAGCACCTTGCCAGCGGGCGCGAACGTTATGCCGGGTTCCTTCAGGCGATGGAGGAGGCCGGTCTGCCGGTTAATCCTGCTTTTGTCAAATACGGCGATTATCAGATTCAGAGTGGTTACGTCCTCACCGCGGAACTACTCGCCCAGCGACCGCTGCCCAGCGGCCTGTTTATCGCCAACAATCTCATGACCCTCGGTGCGCTCAACGCCATCCATGAGTCCGGCATCAATATCCCGAACGAGATTGCGGTGATCGGTTTTGACGACCTGCCCTGGGCGGTGTCGCTCAACCCGCCGCTGACCACCGTTGGTCAGCCTGCCATCAACATCGGGGTCCAGGCCGCTGAACTGCTGCTGAATCGCTTTGAACACCCGGATCGTCCGCCCCGAACGGTGGTCCTGGGAACTGAACTGATTGTACGAGCCTCATGTGGCAGCGTGGTAAGGGCGCGTCCATAAGCAGGAGGCTTATCGAATCGCACCTGTTTTTCTGGGGGGAAGGAGGTGAACACCACAGAGCGCGGGAGGACGATGGCATTAAGAGGATTTCCAGACGAACTTGCGTGCCCCATCGAATAGGAGGAAAGGTATTATGAGAAAGCTACTGCCCCTTATTTTACTCATCATCGGCATGCTCCTGCTTGGCACGGTG
>JAIOHO010000151.1 GCA_019912905.1 Anaerolineae bacterium | reverse complement strand
AGCCGCCCCACAGCCCGTTGACTTCGAGAGTCGGGCGAATCCACTGGCGTTCGAGCGTGGTGTAGCCCGGTTCGCCCACGAGTTCGGATGCGCCGACCGCGCGGGTGTAGGCGGCTTCGTCAAAAGGCAGCGACATAATGGCCCGGCGTTCCTCCGGGGGCACACCCACGACGGAATCGTAGAATCCGGCGACAGCGACGCGCCCATCGGCAGTATGCAGGCTGGCGATCAGTTCGGCCAGCGCGTGCAGGGGGTTGGCGACCCCGCCGCCGTGCCGCCCGGAGTGCAGGTCCTTACCCGGACCACGCAGCGTCAATTCCAGGCCGGTCATGCCCCGGCTGGACACCGTAATCGACGGCTCATCGATGCGCCACATGGCCCCATCTGCCGACAGCACAAAATCCGCCGCCAAAAGAGGGGCCTGATTACGGATAAAGCTTTCCAGGCTGGGGCTGCCAATTTCCTCTTCGCCTTCGATCATGAATTTGACGTTGATGGGCAGCCTGCCGGTCGTGGCGAGGAAAGCCTGTGCTGCTTTGATGGCGACGAACAGCGGGCCTTTGTCATCAGAGACACCGCGCCCATACAGGCGACCGTTGCGGATTTCAGGCTCAAACGGCGGGCTGAGCCACTTGTCCAGCGGGTCGGGCGGCTGCACATCGTAGTGGCCGTAGATCAGGATGGTCGGCGCGCCGGGCGCTTGCATCCACTCTCCGTAAACGACGGGATGTCGGTCGGTGGGAATCAGGCGCACATTTGCCAGACCTGCGCCGGTCATCTGATCGGCTACCCATTCCCCCGCGCGCTGCATATCCGCCGCGTATCCCGGGTCGGTGCTGACACTGGGGATGCGGGCGAACGCCATCAGCTCATCCAGAAACTCCTGCTGGCGAGCTTCGACGTAATCACGCGGGGCCACTATTTTCCCCCGTCGATGGAAATCACCTGTCCGGTAATCCAGCCTGCGTAATCGGAGGCAAAGAACAGCACGCCATGTGCGATGTCTTGCGGCGATCCCAGGCGCTTGAGGGCGATATTTTGCAGCAGGGCCTGCTGGCCGTCCTCGCCATACGACTCCCATTGGCGCTCGGTGGCTGCGTTGGAGCGGACGAAGCCCGGCGCGATGTTGTTGACGGTGATATTCCAGGGGCCGAGTTCATGGGCAAGCTGGCGGGTGAGGCCGATCTGGGCGGCTTTGGCGGCGGCATAGGCCTGGATTCCGGTCAGGCTGATGCCCAGGCCCGCACCGCTGGAGATGTTGACGATCCGCCCGGATTTTGCGGCCTTCATGCCAGGGGCCACCGCCTGGGCGAAATAGAACACGCCGCGTGTATTCACGGCGAAGATGTTATCCCAATCTTCCTGGGAGATGTCTTCCAGCGGACGTCCCACCTGACCGAGGACGCCGCCGGCGTTGTTGACCAGAATATCGACTTTGCCCTGCCGTGAAGTGACTTCTTCCACGAAGGCAAACACGGCGGCGCGGTCTTTAATGTCGATGGCGCGGACCTGGCACTGGCCCCCGGCCTGCTGGCACAGGTTCGCCGTTTCAGCCAGCTCGTCCGCCTGAATGTCGCAGGCCCAGACGTTCGCCCCGCGTGTGGCAAAGGCCAGCGCAATCGCTCGCCCGAAGCCGTGCGCTGCGCCGGTGACGATGACGGTTTTGTTGGGAAATTCAATGTGCATGCAGCACCGCCTTTAAATCATCGAGGTTGGCCCGGTCCAGAGGGCGCTGGCCGTCTTCGATCTCATGGATAAGCGCAATCATACGGGCGGTCAGCGGAGTCGGGACCCCTAACCGCTGGCCTTCGTGAACGACCTGGTCAAACATGTTGATTTCGGTCCGGCGTTTGCGGACGGCAAGGTCGCGCCAGATGCCGCTGTGCGTCTTGGCCGAACGGCGGTTGAAAGCCACCATTTCGTCCATCGACTGCTCGGTGATGGCAGGATCGGTGCCCGGCAGAAAGGCATTCGGATTGAAGCCATTAAACGACTCAGGTTGGATGCCCTTCGCCAGGGCCACCGCCAGGATCTCAGTGGCAATCGCTCGATACAGGTCTCGATAAGTTGGCTCCGCCAGGGCGTCGGCAATCGAGTCGTTGGTCAGGGCGGTCACAAACAGCATGGCCCCGTAAGCTTCCTTGCCCCACAGATAGCCCCAGATGTTGCTGGTCACGATGGCATTCGCATCGAAGTCCAGGAAGGCCCGGTGCAGCGCTTCGATGCGTGGGGTGATCTGGCCGTCGATTTCGCCGAGGACGACCGCGCCCCGTCCACCGAAGTGAATCACACCGGGTTCGAGGTAATCCGCCCCGAAGTTGACGAATGCCCCGACGGTGCGTTCAGCTCCCACAATTTCGGCAATCTCCAGTTCGTTAAAGCCGTTCTGCACCGAAACGACACAGCCATCGTCCGCGAGGTAGGACAGCAGCATTTCCGTGGCCTGGCGCGTGTGCTGGGCTTTGGTGCACAGCAGAATCGTGGTGAACTGGCCGCTAAGCTGTGGGGGAGTAAACGCGGGAACCTGGACGGTAAATTCGTCGATGGGTCCGGTGATCTTTAATCCCGCCTGGTGGATGGCTTCGACATGCTCAGCCACCTGATCGACAAACTGAACGGTATGGCCGCTGCGGGCCAGATAAGCGCCGAGTGTGCCGCCAATCGCGCCAGCGCCCCAAACTAAGAAGTCCATCGCTTACCCCCAGTTTTCCATGAGCAGGTCGCGGGTCTCTTCCAGGGCGACCGCCCATAATGCGAGCATGTCTTCATCCGAGCGCTGGTAGACGCCGCCGAAGTTGCCGTCACCGAGGTAGGCCCGCACTTCTTTGGGACTGAGGACATTCAGAAGATTATGGTCGGCCATCGATTTCTTGCTGGTGGGCAGTTCGATGTCGGGCAGCCGTGTCCAGGGGAAGTTTTCCATCCACGAGGCATGGGAACCGTCGGGATCAATCGCCTGCACTTTGGCCCAGGTCTTTGGCGCGTTCCACCAGTTGTGCCATTTGACGCGGAAGCCGGGGTGATCGGCCATCCATTCCTTGACGAGGCCCGCAGCGGGAGAGTTGCCGCCGTGCCCGTTAATAATGAGGATGCGCCGGAAGCCGGATTCCGCCAGGCTGTCGAGTACATCCCGAATGATTCGGAGATAAGTATCATGCCGCAGGGTGACGGAGCCAGGGAAGGCGCGAAAGTAGGGCGTCAGGCCATAGGCCAGGGTGGGGAATACGGGCACCCCCAGCGGTTCAGCGACGTCCAGCGCCAGCTTTTCTGGCAGACGAATATCGACGCACAGGCTCAGATAAGCGTGCTGCTCGGTGCTGCCCAGGGGGAGGATACAGCGGTCATCGGTTTGGAGATAGGCTTCGACCTGCATCCAGTTCATATCTGCAATTTTCATGGAGAAACCTCAATTGATAATGGCATTTAATGCGTCGACAAAGGTTCGACCAAAGTGCATACACCCTTCCGCCAGCAGGCTGTCTTCATTCCCCGCGCCATCCGGGATGGCTTTGGCGGGAAGTTCGACGGTCCAGGAAGGACAATGGTAAGTCGCGACGGCGTAATTGGTCGCCATGCCCAGGTCGCCGCTCGTCACCGATCCAATGGTCTGCGGCGCGGGCTTAAGCTGTGGGTTGTGGCTGGCAAGTTCGGCTTCAAACTGCTTCTGCACGGCGGCGATTTCATCGGTCAGGGGGATGTTTGGCTGGAAGATCCAGATGAAGGGGCGTTCTTCGTCCCCATGCATGTCGATCAGCATATCCATACCGGTTTGTTCAAAGGCTTGCAGCGCCGCGATAATCTCAGGGCAGTTTGGCGAGGGTTTGTTCCAGGCGCGGTTGAGGTCCACCCCGGCAGCATTGGCCCTCAGATTGCCCAGGGAGCTGCCATCCGGGTTCATGTTGGGGACGACATACAGCGTGGCTTTCGCCAGCAGGGACTGCGTGACCGGGTCCTGGGCGTCGAGCAGCCGCCGCACCAGCCCTTCGGTTGTCCATTCGGCATTCGGTTCGCCCGCATGTTGGCGCGTAATGACCCAGACTTTTTTGCCGCCGGTTTGCCCAATAGTCAGCAGATCCAGCGGGCGGCCTTGCAGCGAATGACCCAATACGCGGTGCCTGACGAGCGGCGATGCTGCACATTCCGTCACGAAAGCGGCCCGCCTCTGCTCGGTGTAGGGGACGAAAAACGCATAGGATACAGTCTGCTGCTCCGCCGTGTGCTCGAAAATGAGATTCATGCCATCGTAATGTGTCGGAATGCGAAACCAATCCTGCTCATTATAGGACGCCAGAACTGCATATCCATGCCAGGCCTTTGGATAGCTGGCACCGGCAGCATTGGCGATGCGAAAGCGCCGGACAGCCTCGCCGGTCGCCCGAAAGTAGAACCACTGATAAAAGGCCGCGTTGCTGTCAGAACGAATGGCGAGGACGACGTCCGATTCCGTTACGGAGTTCACGATGATGTTGCCACTATCAAAATCAGCGTCGATTTGCATAGATGCCTCTGTGGAAACGCCAAGTAAGATGATGGCGCATAGCATACTGCAAAGTGGGTGGAAATGCACAAAGGATGGCTCGGTATTGTCGGCAATCGGGAATTTGTAAATCCGTAACGGCCTGATTACAATCGCCTCTGTTCTCAGATTGTTTTCTAATCCATCGCAATATGATGAACCCGGTGCCGATACCGGAGCAATACAACTTTAGCCTTCAGGAGGGTAGGTCTATGCGATTGAGTTTCCGTGCAGTGTCCGTTCTGATTGTCCTGTTGATGGGGATCAGTATTGCGCCAGCCTTCGGTCAGGAATTCGAGCCGATGTCCACCATTTCGCCGGACTGCGATTACGGCGGCAACATGAAGGCGATCGAAGCCGTCGATGAGCTGACGGTCCGTATTAGCCTGTGCAACCCCGACCCGGCAATGGAGTCGAAGATCGCGCATCTGGCGATGGGCATTCACCCATCGGAATACCTGGAAGCCACCGGCGGCACGGGGGATCTGATCACCAAACCGATCGGAACCGGGCCGTACAAGCTGGAGAACTGGGACCTGGGCAATGAGGTTGACCTGGCGCGTAATGATGCGTATTGGGGTGACACGGCCATTGAACCCTCCGTCGTGGTGCGCTGGAGTTCAGAAGCCACCGCACGCCTGCTCGAACTTCAGGCCGGCAGTATTGACGGGATGGAAAATGTGGGCGAGGGCGACTTTGAGGTCGTCAGCGCGGACCCGAACCTTAATCTGATTCCGCGCCCGCCAATGACCGGGGTTTATATTGGCATCAGCAATAACTTCCCGCCTTTTGACGATGTGCGCGTGCGTCAGGCGATCGCACATGCCATCGACCGCAACCGTCTGGTGGATAACTTCTTCCCAGGCGGCTCGATCGCCGGCAGTGGCTTTGTGCCGCCCTCGGTTTTTGGCGGTGATACCGGCGTCGAGACGCTGCCCTATGATCCAGACGAGGCCAAGCGCCTGCTGGAAGAAGCGTCGGCTGATCTTGGCTTTGAACTGCCGCTGCATACCACCCTCAGCTACCGGGATGTGGTGCGACAGTATCTGCCCAGCCCTGGTACCATTGCCGTAGACATTCAGAGCCAGTTGGCCGTGGTCGGCATCGAAGTCGAAGTCGTGACGATGGAGTCGGGCGCATTTCTGACCTCTGCGCTGGCGGGCAACGAACCGCTGCACCTGCTGGGATGGACCGCGGATTATCCTGATGGCGGCAACTTCCTCGACCCGCTGTTTGCGCCCGGCGTAACCCAACTGGGGGACCAGGCTCCTTATCAGGACGCCATTATCCAGCCGCTGCTGGCTGCCAGCCAGGAAATGAACCCGGAAGCACGACTGGAGTTGTTCCGCACGGTGGCTGAAGGCGTTCGTGACCTGGCTCCCGTCGTGCCGTTCGGACACGCGTCTTCGGCGGTGGCCTGGAATGTGCGCATCCAGAATGCCAATACCAGCCCGCTGGATGGCAATGAAAATTTCGCCATCATGGAAGACCCGGATGACGATAATATCATCTACATGCAGAATGGCGAACCGGTGTCCCTGTACTGCAACGACACCTCGGATGGCGAGTCGTTCCGGCTGTGCCACAGCATCAACGAATCGATGCTTGCATTTGCGACCGGCGGCACCGATATCATCCCCAGCCTGGCCGAAACCTGGGACGCCAGTGAGGACGGCACGGTGTGGACCTTCCACCTGCGCGCAGGTGTGAAGTTTCACGATGGTTCGCCCCTGGATGCGAATGACGTGGTCGCCACCTACAGCGCGATGTGGGATGCGGCGAATCCGGCGCACACGGGACGCGGCGAAGGCTTCGTGTTCTGGACCTATTTCTTCCAGGGGAATCTGAACGCACCCGCAGAATAAGATTCACGCCACAAATCTGGTTGGTTGCAGCGTGCCAGTCCGAATCTTGCTGGCACGCTGCTGCTTTTTTACGCTCCTCTGTGATTCCTGATGAGTGCGTCTCCCATCATCGCGGGTCCACGATCCTGCATCAGCGCCGCATGCCTGCACCATGAGGTTGGGCTGGTACGCGGACGGACCGGGTGTTATAAGTATGGGGCGGATCAGCAGGATGGGAGGTCATGGATCGGATTCTGGTACTGGTCGACGAAGACCGAACACGTGCTCTGCTGGAGCAGTGGTTGTCCGTGCAGTATCCTGTGCACCTGGCCGATAGCGTACACAACCTCGATGGGTCGTTCGAACTGTGCGTGGTCGATCGGCTGGCGCTCAGGCGTCTGGGGCCGCGTCTGGAATCGTGGCGTGCGCGTCATGAACCGGCGCTGCTGCCCCTGCTGCTGGTGACCTCACGCCGCGCTATACCTGAGATTACGGAGCATGTCTGGCAGCTCGTGGATGAGCTGATCGTAAGCCCCCTGGATTCAATCGAACTTCAGGCACGGATCGCGCGCTTGCTGCACACCCGCCAGTTATCGCTCGAACTGCGCCATAATCGGGAAACGCTGATTCGCATTCGCAAAGCGATCGAAAGCACCAGTGATGCCATCAGTGTCGCGGATATGGATGGCACTGCGCTGTATCATAATCAGGCATTTTTCGATCTCTATGGTTATGCGGTGAATGATCTGAACCTGCGCGGCATTGCCCAGACGTTGTTCGTGCATCCCGATGTCGCCGAGAATATCTTCGCTTCGGCTCGGGCTGGCAGTTCCTGGAGCGGCGAGGTCATCCTGCGGCGAAAGGGTGGGCAGTTGATGCCAACCCTTCTGCGTGCCGATTCCATCGAGGACGACTCCGGTCGGCGCATTGGTCTGGTCATGGTGTATACGGACAAGAATCGTATCCGCGAAGTCGATGCCAGCGAGCGCCCGCAGCGTATCCTGGCGGAGGCGCTGCGCGACATCGTCGCGGCGGTGAACAGCACGCTCGAACTGGATCAGGTGTTGATGCTCATCCTGGCCTACGTGGGCCGTGTGGTGCCTTTTGATGCGGCCAGTATCATGCTGGTGAATGCGGGCGAAGCCTATGTCGCGGCGCATGTCGGCTGCGAGTCCGGGGACCTGAATCAACGTGTCCCGGTCCGCGACCTCCCGATCCTGGCTCACATGGCGGTCTCCGGGCATCCGGTCGTTATTC
>JAIOHO010000150.1 GCA_019912905.1 Anaerolineae bacterium | reverse complement strand
CTCGGCATCCTGGCGATGACGACCTGCGCGGCGCTGACTCTGGGGATCGGCCTGGTGTACAGTCAGGGCATCCTGCCCAGCGTGAGCGCTGCCGGGATTCCTATCGGCGGACTGTCCATCGAGAAAGCCGCTGCCAAGCTGGAAGCAGATTGGAACGTGCTGCTGCTGCGCGATGGCGATCGCACCTGGACGCTGAATCCGGCGCTGCTGGGGATCATCCTCGATGGCGCGACGACCGCGCGGCAGGCTTACGAACAGGGCCGCAGCGCGGGCAGCCCCGTCCAGGCGATCCTGGGCGGCGTCGAGGTGACGCCGCGGGTGGACATCGACATGGTGATCGCCGCCGTCACCCTCGACGAATTGTCCCCGCGCTTCGAAATTCCGGCGGTCAATGCCGGGGTGCAGGTGGTCAACGGGCAGGTGGCCGCCACATCAGCCCAGGAAGGCCGCCAGCTCGACACCGTGGCCCTGATCATGCGCCTGGACCACGGCGGAGTCGCCGCCGAAGTCGCCGACGGGGTGATTGATTTGCCCATGCGCCGCATCGCACCGGCCATTTCGGACTCGACCGGGATGGTGGCACTGGCCCGTGATCTGCTGGCGAATCCGCTGCAAATCGAAGCCTACGATCCGATCGACAACCAGCGTGCCATCTGGTCGGTACCGCCGGAACAATGGAGCCAGTGGCTGACCGCTCGACCCGACCCGGCCAGCCCACTCGGTCTGGCACTGGCCGTAGATGACAGCGCCCTGCGTACCTATCTGACGCGTCAGGAGGCCGCCTTACAAGGCCCACAGTATTTCCTGGTTGATGAGGCCGCGACCGCGATCGACAACGCCCTCGCCAGCGGCAGCACCCGAACCAGCCTGCGCATCTATCATCACGATACGCAGCATGTGGTTCAGGCCGGCGAAACGATCATCAGCATTGCCTGGAATTACGGCGTGCCCTATCCCTGGATTCAGCAGGCCAACCCAGGTGCGGGGGATGCGCTCTCGGTCGGCCAGTCGATTACCATTCCCTCTGCCGATCATTTCTTCGATTTTCCGGTCGTACCCAACAAGCGTGTCGTCGTGAGCATCAGCCAGCAGCGGGTGCGCGTGTACGAGAATGACCAGTTGAAATGGGATTGGATCGCCAGCACCGGCATCAATTCCAGCCCGACCTGGCCGGGGGTGTATCAGATCATTTCACATGTCCCCAATGCCTATGCCGCCAACTGGAACCTGTGGATGCCGGACTTCCTGGGCGTTTACCGCCCGATCCCCGGTCAGGATTTCACCAATGGATTCCACGGCTTCCCGACACGCGGCGGCAGCCAGCTGCTGTGGACCAACAACCTGGGGACTCGCGTCACCTACGGCTGCATCCTGCTCAGTTCAGACAACGCCAAATTGCTGTATAACTGGGCCGAAGACGGCGTGGTAGTCGAAATTCAGGCCTGATTGAAGGACGATGCATCACAACGGGAGAAGCTGTCGGCGTGCAGCCTCTCCCTTCACCCTCCAACCGCCAGATCGAGCGCTCTTCGCACAAATTTCATAAAAACTTGAGTCCGTAAATTCCCGCTGCCCCTCTATAATCAGATTATGTGGTTACCTAGTTCAACCAAAGAATCTGATGACTTTTTGTCTATTATCGACAAAAAATCATTATAATCACCTTATGATCCGAAATTTAGTGAGCATACCCAGCTGAGGCCAGCAAGATGTCCGCAAAATGGCATTCTCTCATGCGCAACGTATACCTCGACCAGCAGCGTGCCATGCGCTACATCCGTGGCGACCTGCAAGGTGCGCTGCACAATTGCGACGGTCTGATCGCGGCGGAACCCCAGGAAGCAGCCCATTACGTCCATCGCGGCATCATCCGGCAGACGCTGAATGATCTGGACAAGGCGCTGGCGGATTACGACACCGCACTTCAACTTTCTCCGCGCTGTGTCGTCGCCCTGATCAACCGGGGCCTCTTGCATACCGCTCGGGCAGACTATGCGGACGCGCTGGCGGACTATAATTACGCGCTGTACCTGGACCCGAAGAATGCAATCGCCTACAACAACCGCGGCCTCGTGAGCAAAGCCCTCGGCAACATCACCGGTGCCATCGCCGACTACTGCGCGGCTGTCCGCCTGGACCCGCATAATCCTGTCCTGTACAACAACCGCGCGAACGCCTATGTTGCCACCGGTGCGCTCGATCGCGCGCTGGCCGACTATGACCAGGCGCTGCACCTCAACCCGCGTTACGCCGGAGCCTATGATAACCGCAGCACCGTGCGGGATAAGCTGGGCGATGTCGAAGGCGCGCTGGCGGATCGCTCACGCGCCGTCGCCTATACATCCGGCAGTTCGCTGCACCTGGCTCCCCTGCAACCCCGCTAGAGCGAAACCGATCTGTGCTCCTGACCATGCCGGGCCACAGGCAGCCTGCCGCATCGACTGGGATAGGGTTCTGGGTAGTGATAAACAGGTAGTGGTAGGCATAAACTGAAGTATCGCTGACTTGCTGATCCTATCCAGATTCACCGCTACAATTGTAGCCCTACCAACTTTAGGAGTAGTAAGTGTGGCGACTCTGCATTTGATGGTTGGACTTCCTTGCTCGGGAAAAACAACGCTTGCGCAGAAGCTTGAGCGTGAGCAATCGGCCCTTCGACTGACAACCGATGAATGGCACGTCCGTCTCTTCGGTCAAGATGCTGAGGAGCCAGAACATGATGCTCGGCATGGTCTAATTGAAGCGATGCTTTGGAACATCGCAAGTAGAGCGCTTGAATTGGGAACGAATGTAATCCTCGATTTCGGCTTCTGGGCACGAGAGGAACGCGAAGACTATCGATCTCGAGCGAAGCAGCTTGGGGCCAGCAGCGAAGTACACTTTCTCGATGTAGCGGCGGATGAGTTGATGCATCGGCTTGCGGTAAGAAATTCGCAGCCTTCGCAAACAAGTTTCTATATTCCCGAAGCGATGATGAAGCCATGGGTTGCGTTCTTCCAACGCCCAACGCCCGACGAACTTGAGTGCCGAGAGTAGGGGCATGAAGGTCGCATTGAAATTAACGGTGGCGACCTGCCAGTTTTCCGGGTAGTCCTCAAGGGGTAGTAGTGTAGAATGGCAGGGAGGCGAGATGTGAGGAATAGAGGATGCCAATCTGTCCACGATGCGGATCGGATCATGTGATCAAGAACGGCCATATTCACACGGCGAAGCCCAAATTCGCGTGTAAAGACTGTCGGCGACAATTCGTGGAAAATCCAGTCTGGAAGCCGATTTCGGCGGAAACCAAAGTGCTCATCAATAAGTTGTTACTGGAGCGGGTCT
Organism: Anaerolineae bacterium; assembly: GCA_019912905.1. Taxonomy (GTDB): domain Bacteria; phylum Chloroflexota; class Anaerolineae; order Aggregatilineales; family Phototrophicaceae. The sequence goes on along the minus strand of JAIOHO010000150.1, from coordinate 324 downwards.
CGTTGGCAGGGATTGTGCGGGTGATTGGGGTATCGGCCCAATGGCTACAAGACTACGTCAATGCGAAATATGCAGCCCAGCCTCAAGTCGCGGACATTCCCGTTCAAAAAAACGCAAGTTAGTCCTGGAATGTGATGAACTCTGGTCGTTTGTCGGCAGCAAAGCTGAGCAAGCCTGGCTCTGGTTAGCGTTGGATGCAGATACACGTCTGATTGTTGGCTGTGCCAGCGGGCCGCGCGAAAAGGAAACGGCAGAAGAATTGTGGTATTCCCTTCCGCCGGAATATCGTCAACAGGCGGTCTGTTTTACCGATTTCTATCAAGC
>JAIOHO010000149.1 GCA_019912905.1 Anaerolineae bacterium | reverse complement strand
CCCAAACAGCGCATCGAGAATGAGGTGCGCGCTGCCAATCATCTGGCGCAGGACGCGATACCCCTGGTCATCCTCCGCGTCAGCAACTTGCACGCCGGCGGCGCGGGCCGCGTCGAGCAGCGGGTCATCGTCGCGTTTATGCAGCATGTAGCAGCGGACCAGTGCCTGGCTTTGCTGGGCGATCCACCGGGCAGCGACCAGGCCATCACCCCCATTGTTGCCTTTGCCCACCAGCACCGTGATGCGAGCATCTGTGGTTTCGTCGTGGAGGGCGTCGAGCAGGGCAAGCGCCCGCTGAGCGGTGGCGTGACCCGCATTTTCCATCATCTGCGCATACGTCAGGCCGGAGGCATCGGCTGCGGCTTCAATCCGGCGCATATTGTCTATTGATACAATTTTGAGCATGGCGCTTCTCCTCAGATTCCTTATGAGAGTAGCGCCTCAACAAACAAAAATCCAGCAGGATCGCCTGCTGGATTCATGAACTGTGGTGAAGCGTAAGGAGGTCAGTGGTCGCGTTCGATGATCAACTGCGCCAGGGCGATCAGCTCCTGCTTCGCAGCGGATTCCGGCAGCACATCCAATTCCTGGACGGCCTGCTGAACCAGCATGGCCGCCTGAGTGCGAGCTTCCTGGATGGCATCGCCCTTCAGAATCTTCTGCTTGATCGCGGTCAGTGGGTCATCGGCGACGGCCACCTGTTCTGCGACAGCCTGATTACCATTATGTGTCACGTAAGCCGAGCCGACGCCCTTGCCCTGAGCCAGATCAAGGCCCGCAGTTTTGCCAAGCTGAGCTGAATCTGCGATGAGATCGAGAATGTCGTCGATGATCTGGAAGGCCAGACCCACATTGAACCCGTAGCGAGCGAGCGCGTCGATCTGCTCCTGAGTGGCATGCGACAGTTCCGCGCCCAGTTGAGCACCAGCCTTGAACAGGGCAGCCGTCTTGCGCGCGATGATCTGGTAATACGTCTCACGGTTGAGGTTGCCCTCTTTCGCCGCCGCAGCCTGCAAGGTCTCGCCTTCGACCAGGGCCATGGTCGCTTCCGACAGGATGATATTGAGGTCCTGGTAAGGAGCCATCAATTCGTAGACTTTGGTAAACAGGAAATCCCCGGTTAAAAGCGCAAATGTGCGCCCCCAGAGTGCGTTGACCGAGGGACGTCCCCGGCGTACATAGCCATGATCATTGATGTCGTCATGCACCACGCTGGCTGTGTGAACCAGTTCCACCGCGGCAGCTACAGGAACCGCCCGCGCGCTGTCCTGACCGCCGGTCGCTGCATAACTGAGCATCACGAGGCGAGGGCGAACGCGCTTTCCACCCGCAGACAGAATGTGCCGACTCGCGTCACGCAAGACGATCACTTCGCTGTCTACCGTGGCGAACATGGCGTCTTCAACGGCCTGCATGGCCTTCGTAATATCCATGAGGTAGTTACCTTATACTGGTGTTATGGGCTTTGTTCGCAACTTTCAGAACAATCTGAATTTATTTTACCGAAATTGATCTGGGGTGTCAACCAAACGGAGGCACCGAACGAATGCTCTCATCCTGGCATTATCTTAGGCCTGCCGATCGAGCCGGGCAACAGGCAGCGTGAACCAGAAAAGGCTGCCTGTTCCCGGTTCACTTTCGACGTGGATCTGGCTGTTATGACGTTCCAGAATGAGGCGGACGATGGCGAGGCCGACACCTGTTCCCCCGTAATGGCGGCGGGAGGACGAATCGACTTGAAAAAAGGTGTCGAAGATCGCCCCCAGTTGGTCCGAGGCGATGCCGATGCCGTAGTCCTGCACACTGAGGTGGATGTGCTCATCGGTCAGATATGCCCGAACTTCGACCTGATCCTTACTGAATTTGAGCGCGTTGTCCATCAACTGCTGGAGAATGGTCACAAGACCCTGACGATCTCCGAGCGCGAGGGGAAGGTTCTTTTCGATAAGAATATTCACTCGCGCGATGTGCTCCTTATATTCCCACGTCCGGCGTAAATCGCGCAGCGCGCCCTCGACACATTCTCGAATGATTATAGGGGATATATGGGGATCATCCAGGCAGTTAGCAAGCTGCGTGATATTTTTAACAACCGTTTCTAACCGTGCGGTAGACTGAAGCGCATAATCGACCAGATTATTGTTCACCATATCCTCCGCAATGAGTGCAACGGCACTCTTGACCTGGAGCAGGGGGGTGTTCAGTTCGTGTGTGACGTTGCGGACAATTGTGTTTTTGAGGACTTCAAGCTCATCCATGGACCGCAGTTTTAGCGCGCGCTCCCGGTCAAGCTCCTGTCGAGTGGCCTCAAGCTGGATCTGCATCGCGGCAAGCTGCTGTCTTTGTTCCACGGCCTGGCGGATTTGATGGGTTACAAGCGGATGGTTGATGGGCGGAAGAACCACATCAATCAGATCAGCCAGCGGCGAAACCGGCGTTTCATTGGCGAACAAAATCACCGCCGGTCGCGTTTCCCCGGGGCAGCAGTCGTGCAAGGTGGTCAGAAATTGGATGTGGGCTGCATCACAGTCCAGGATCACAACGGCATCCGGCAGCACCTGGTCCAGGTGATTCCAGGTATCATGCGGCGACTGGATTTCCACAGGCCAGTCGAGTTCAGGTCTCCAACCCTGTCGGTCGGAAGTTTCCGGTTTGATGAGCACGATAGAAAGTGCAGAATCCACGTCGATCACCGCGCATTCTCCCTGTCCCCGGCTTGCGGTCGCATGGCGATAACCCTCAGCCCTCGCAGCGTCCCTGAGTCTGGCAAAGCTGATTCAGATGGAGGCGATCATGCTGGGCTGTAAAGTGAGCCATCTCCAGCAGAGACGTCAGACCGAAGATGCTGTGCCGGGCCGGACGATGCCAATCGCCAGGGGTCAGTTGTTGGAGCCAGTCGATAGTCTGCTGCCGGCGTTCCGCGAATCGCTTGGCAGCATGATCGCCATCGTCATCGCATGGCTGAACGGCCCCCGGTCCTGGCGGCGGCTTGGGCGCAGAAAGGAAGGGGTTATCTTCAAGAAGGATGCGCTCCAGGCGTGGGCGCTGAACGCGATCCTCACTTTCGAGCAGGTGACAGACGATCTCCAAGATGGACCACTCGTTGGGGTCCGGGCGCTGGTGCCAGTGATTAGGCTGAACCCCATCCAGCAGGCCGAACAGCGCCCCCAGATTGCCGCGCAGCTGCGGTTCGATGGCTTCCGGTTTGGGCGGTCGAGGCACAAATTTATCGGCCCAACCTTCGTGCTGCACCAGCTCATAGAATTGGGTGAGGCCGCCTGCTTGATCAACGTCTTCGGGCTGTTCCTCTAAATGATTTTCGTTCACCCCATACGTGCTCAAGCCGAGCACCGCCGCAGGCCGCATGTCGTTAGTGAGGCTGTCGCCGACCATCAGGGCTTCATCTGGCTCGACACCGACCCGCGCAATAATCTCCGCATAGTAAGCCGGGTCGGGCTTGGTGAAGTGCATGTTGCCGCTGTGTGTGACCAGTGCATAGGCGGCCAGATCATCGGCCAGGCCAGCCCAGGCCAGGCGCTGACGAATGGCTTCGGCAGGGTAGAGCGGGTTGGTGGCGATCACGACCGCGTACTGCTGCTGCCTGAGCGTAGTAAATAACTCGGCGGCGTGGGGCACTGCTTCGACACAGCCTGCCAACTGCGGATAGACCTGGGCATAGAAACTGGCAAACGCGTCACCAATTTCCTGAGGCGATCGGCGGGTCGCTTCGGCAATAATTGCTTCGGCCAGTGCATTGTTGGTCTGGCGAGAGTCGCGCGGTCCGGCAGCCGCATGGATAAACTGGCGCAGCGTTTGGGAGAGGTGCGGGAAATCCCATTTTGTGAGGAAATGCTGATCGATCAATCGAAGATACTCGGGCACGAAGACCCGATCGGAACAGCGCAGCAGGGTATCGTCGAGATCGAGCAAAACGGCCTTAATCATTGTCGTTTTGCTCAAGAGCCTGGCGGAAAACATCCAGACCTTTTTTATCTTCCGGGTCAATGCAGCCGGTGTAGGCTTTTTCCAGCGAAATGGGTTCGCCCTCGCAGAACGCCTCGACCTCGACCTGACGGCCCAGTCCTAGCACACGCGGTTTTACGGTGACCTTCAACTGGAGCCGGAGGCTGGCATTGGCGTATAGAATATCCGGCACCGGGCAGCGCGTGCAGTCTTTCGGACGCCAGGGCAGGGAGTCGAGATTCTCATGGATGAGACGGCATTCCTGAACGTGGCGTCCCCGATGAAAGTCCTGATAGTAGTGGCGGCATTCTTTGCCCGCAGGTGTTCGCATGATGATGGCATAAGGATTTGTCTGACAGTGCTCCCTACTCTATCACACTTCACCGGGGATAGAAATTAGGCAATGATTACTTTTGAGTAAGAGATAACCAATTCTTGGCGGCGCTGGAAAGCATCTCCAGCGGGCCATGCTGCACTGTACAGTCGGGCAGCGCTTCAAGAAAGTGGATGCCGTAACCCTTGCTGATAATGCGCCGGTCGAAGACCGTCACTACGCCTCGGTCGGTGCTGGTGCGGATAAGACGGCCAAAGCCCTGCCGGAACCGAAGGATGGCATCGGGTATCGCATAGTCGTTGAACGAATTGCTATAAGTTTCGGATCGGGCCGAAAAAATCGGGTCGGAAGGGACAGAGAAGGGCAGGCGGACGATCACCAGGGCGCTCAGATCCTGTCCAGGAATGTCGATGCCTTCCCAGAAACTGCGGGTGCCGAGCAGCACCGCTTTACCGGTGGACATGAAGCCGTCAAGCAGCGCCTGTCGGCTGCTGCCGTCGCTCTGGTCATAGACTGCGATGCCACCCAGCGACAAGCGGGGTGTGATTGCCTGAGCGGTCTGCCGAAGCTGTGCGTAGCTGGTAAACAGGGCCAGGACGCGCCCGTCCAGTGCCGCGGCCAGTTCCACAATGCCGCGTTCAACGGCCTGCTGATATTGATGGCGATCGTTTGGTTCGGGAATGTCAGTTGGAATATACAGCAGGGTCGATTCGCGATAGTTGAAGGGAGAACCGACTTCCAGAGTCTCAACGTGCTGAGCGTTCAGGCGTTCGCGGATGTAGTCGAAGCTGCCGCGTGTTTGCAGCGTCGCGCTGGTGACGACGATCGTTTCTTTAGCATTCCAGAGATAATTTTCGACCATTGGGCCGATGTGCAGCGGTGCCGCATGGATGCTGATGGCGTTGAACCGGTCGCGGGATGTGTTGATCCAGTAGATCATGTTGGGGTCCGGTTCAGCCACGAAGCTGTTAAGCTGCTGGTGAGTCTCTTTCAAATAGCGGGCGGAGGTGGCGGTGCTGTTGACTAGATCGTTGTAGTCCGGCAGGTTGTATGGCTCCATACGCGCCAGAGCTTCGGTGAGCTGCTGCATGGCCTGGCTGATGACGTCAAAAAATTCCTTGAGCGTGAACCAGCGTTCCTGAAGCTGAGCGAATGCATCACGCTCGCGCACGGACGGGATGATGCGCACCTGGGTTACGTAGTCCGTAGACGGCGATGAGTCGAGGCTGTCCACGACCTGCTGAACCCCGGTGAAGAGCGAGCCGATGTGATGTTCCATCAGTTTGGTGGCATCGCTGATCGCGCTCACACCCTTTCTGAGTTTTTTGACGTCCTTGTCCGGGGCGGCAGCCGCCGCGCTGCGCAGCACTTCCCCCAGCAGACCCTGCGTCGGGCCGCCAAGTTCGGTCAGGCGTCGGCGCAGTGTGGCTTCATCCAGCCGAAAACTAAAGCCGCTGGTGACCGCGTCCTCGAGGTGGTGGCCTTCATCGAGAATCAGGCTGGTGTATTCGGGCAGGACACGATTGTCACTGGCCGCATCTGAGAGCAGCAGCGCATGATTGACGATCAGCAAATGCGCCGCTTCTGCTGCTTTGCGGGCTTTATAAAACGGGCAGGTGCCCTCCATGACTGCGCGGCAGCGGTCCAACTGACAGCCTTCGTCTTCGGCGCTGAGACGCTGCCAGGTGATGTTCTCGACCGGTCCCCGCAGGCTGATCTCCCCGCGATCCCCTGTTGGGCTTTCCAGGAGCCATACCAGGATTTTCGCCAGGGTTCGCAGTTCATCGATGCTGGTCGGGCGGCGGCGGCGGATGGCTGCCAGACGGCGCGGGCACAGATAATTGCTGCGCCCCTTCAGGACGCTGGCCCTGAAGGGCGTCTTCATGGCCTTCTGAAGCAGCGGCAGGTCCTTGTTGATAAGCTGCTCCTGCAAATTGATGGTGTTAGTCGAGACGACGACACGCTGGTTGTTAGTGGTCGCCCACTGCGCAGCGGGGACCAGATAGGCAATTGATTTGCCGGTGCCGGTGCCTGCTTCGATGAAGATGTGATCACCCTTGTTAAAAGCCCGGGTGACCGCGCGGGCCATCGCAATTTGCTGTGGGCGCTTTTCATATCCTGGAATGGAATCGGAAAGCGCACCATCGTCGTCGATGAAGGCCGCGACCTCGTCCGCATCCAGTTCGTCAATCTGATCGTTCGGGCGCAGAGGTTTCTCATCCTGGGGCGGCGGGCCGAACAAATCCTTGCCAGACAGATCCACCGGACGAGAGGCCGCGGGCGGAGTCATTTCGGCCAGCGCAGCCCGGAAGACCGGTTCAGCCTGCCAGTTGAGACCCTGTGCGGCATTTACAATTTCCTGGAGTGTGGCATAGGGCAGCTTCAAAGCGCGCTGCCAGAGCTGCCAGTACAGCAGGCCAGTCGCCCGCGCATCGTCCAGGGCACGATGCGCATTTTCCAGGCTGATACCGACCTCTGCGGTCAGGCTGGTGAGGTTATATCGGGGTGTCCGAGGCAGCAGGACGGCTGCCAGATCGTAGGTGTCGATCAGTGGGTTCGTCTTCAGTGCGCCCTGCTGGGCCATGAATGCGGCGTCGAAATTAATCGTATGGCCGATCACAGGCGCATCTCCGACGAATTGTTTCACAACAGGCAGCACACGGTCGATGCTCGGCTGACCGGTGATATGTTCAGTCGTGATACCGGTGATGTGCGTGATAGTGGCCGGAATCGGAAAGCCAGGGTCAATCAGTTGAGAAAGTTCGTCAACGACCTGACCGTCTTTGAAGCGAACTGCGCCGATTTCGATGATAGAGTCGTGGAGGGGATCAAGGCCGGTAGTTTCCAGGTCGATGGCGACCAGTTCGCCGCGCATAAAGTTTCCGTTCTAGGACGCATTGCCGTGGTTGAGAGAATATCCAGGCAGTATAGCATCCATCGAACAGATGAACAAAGGTGCAATCCGCACACCGGGTCGAAATGTTTGGTTGTACCTGCCGGTCGCAGTAGAATAAGTGGACGACGAGTCTGAAAGAAATGGAGAGCGACTCATGACCGCACCAGATGCAACTTCAACCTCGATGACGGACCGCTATCGACAGGCCATGTTCCCGGCTGTCACGCCCTATTATGGAGACCACCCGGTAGTGGTGGATCGTGCGAAAGATCAGTATGTATGGGATGTCGAAGGCCGCCGCTACCTGGATTTCTTCGGCGGCGTGCTGACCATTTCGGTCGGCCACTGCAATGACTATGTGACTGAGCGAATCATCGAGCAGCTTCGTAAGGTGCAGCATACCTCGACGCTGTTTATCAACCCGCTCATGGTCGAAGTGGCGGAGAAGGTCGCTGCGCTGGCTCCGGGGCGGCTTCAGAAATGCTACTTCACCAACAGTGGCAGCGAAGCGAATGAAACCGCGATCCTGGCCGCGCGCATGTACACCGGCAACCGGGATGTGATTACCCTGCGCCACGCCTATTCCGGGCGTACTATGCTGGCGATGAGCCTGACCGCTCACGGCAGCTGGCGGCTGGGTGGCGTGGTAGACCCTCACATCAAACATGTGCGCAACCCGTATGTCTACCGCGCGCCGCTGGACCTCAGCCCAGAGGAAGTGGTCGAATTGTGTGTGCAG
>JAIOHO010000148.1 GCA_019912905.1 Anaerolineae bacterium | reverse complement strand
CTTCCCGGTGTTCGGCGTGTTTGGTGACGGGAGCTATCAGTTGCAGCCGATCTATGTGGACGATCTGGCCCAGATTGCAGTCGAACAGGGCCAGATGCTCGAGAATGGGGTGATCCATGCCATTGGCCCGGAGACCTTCACGTACCACGATCTGGTTCAGACCATTGGCAGGATCATCGGAAGACCGAGGCCGATCCTCTCTGTATCCCCGGCGCTTGGCCTGGCAATCGGGTCAGCCATCGGGCATCTCGTCGGTGACGTGACGATTACGCGCCCGGAAATTGAAGGGTTGATGGCGAATTTGCTGTATGTGGATGCTGCGCCCACTGGATCAACGAGGTTAACAACCTGGGCAAAGGAACATTCAACAACACTTGGCGAATGTTATGCCAGCGAATTGGCACGCCGGGCCAGCTAGACTTCTGAGAAGCCGGATTCACTTCCATAAAAGAATCTATAAACAAAAGCGGACCTGACAGGAGGTCCGCTGGCGGTAGTTTATTCCAGGGAAGTCGGTTCTTCCGGTTCACCCTCGCTCGGGGTGGTTTCCGGCGGCTCCACGACCGGGTTGGCCTCGTCTTCGGCGGGTTCCAGCATGGTCGTCTCAGCGCCTGCCTCGCCCTCGGCGGGTTCCAACATGGTGGTCTCAGCGACCACTTCGTCCTCAGCTTCTGCCGGGGGTGCTTCCTCACCTTCAGGGGCCACATCCGTACCCCAGCGCTGAGTGAAACCGACCCGGCGTTTTTCCGGTTCCAGGTGGCTGATACGCAGGCTGAGGGTATCGCCTTTTTTGACGTAGGAGTGCGGTTCCTTCAGGGAACCATCACCCATTTCGCTCAGATGCAGCAGCCCTTCCAGGCCGTCTTCCAGCGCGACGAACGCGCCGAAATCGACCACGTTGGTCACGATGCCTTCGACCAGTTGACCTTCATGATAACGCTCGGCAGCCGTATCCCAGGGGTCATTCAGCAGGCGCTTGCGGCTGAGCGCAATCCGGTTGGATTCGCGGTCGAGGTTGAGCACGTAGACTTCGATTTCCTCGCCCACCCGCAGCACATCACGCGGATGATCGACCCGGTGCCAGGCCAGTTCGCTGACATGGATCAGGCCGTCCGCCCCGCCCAGATTGACGAATGCGCCAAAGTCACGCAGGCCGGTGACGGTGCCGCGCACGCGATCGCCTTCCTTCAACTCGGCCAGCAGCCGCGCTTTCTGTTGGGCGCGCCATTCCTTCTGAGCCTCACGTTCGCTGAAGATCAGGCGGCGGCGGTCCTGATCGACCTCGATCACCTTGACCACCAGCACCTCATCGCGCAGTTCGTCCCAGGCATCGCGCCGTTCACCGGACAGATTCATCGACACCAGATGCGAACTGGGGATGAAGCCTTCCAGCCGATTCCAGCGGACGAGGATGCCGCCGCGGTTATGCCCGGTGACCGTGACTTCGACCACGTCCTCGCTCTCCAACAGGGCGCGCGCCTTTTCCCAGTCGTACTGCTGCAAGCCCATATTAATGGACACGACCAGATTATCATCCTGATCGCGGGGATTCATGACATACACCGGTACGTCGGCCCCAACCTTGAGGCTGTCCCGGAAGCGCGGATCGAGCCGCTCAATATCCTGGTAGGGTACGATGCCGTCCCGCTTCGCCCCCAGATCGACGATAATTTCACGCTCGTCAATCTCGAGGATCACCGCGTTGCGAATTTCGCCGCGTCGGGGCGGCATATACGCAAACGAAGATTCCAATAATTCACGGAATTCTGCGCCGTAATCTCTTTCGTTGTCGCCCGAATTTGCTAAAACCATCGAATGTTTACCACCTTATGGAAGAAGTCGCAATCCCATCAACATGGGGGTCAGGCTTCGCTAAGCCTCGTGGATTGGACACGAACCAATCCGTTTCTGCACGGCCCGCAGGCCGTAGATCATCCATCAGCCACACCTGTTATGGATCACTGCCCTCGCACACTGCGATGATCGCACAACAGCCTACATGGATCGCGCCGGGTAACCCCTATTGTATCACGTCATCCGCTGGCGTGGGATGCGCCAACGGACCCGTGACGCAAATCGCGCGCCGGACCGGGCCTTCGGCAGTACACTTTCAGAGCTGCTGCCGATAGATAGGCTACACGTTTCTGGCGGGACGCCCCCGCGGTGGGATCGTATACACTCTGGCTGTATCTTCTATTCACCGAAGATGCAGGGTCGGGTCGTATGTCCCACTCCAGGCGTTGGTAACCGCCCCCAAAAAGACGCGCTGCGCACGGTGGATGTCGTACCCGGACATCGATCGTCCCACAAGCAGCCCAGTTTCAGGTGACAATTGGAGATGATTACGGATTACATCACAGCCACACGATTCCGCGAGTATATCGATTCACGATAGGGACTCACAGATAGAAATTTGTATGACTGCGTATGAATCCGCGAACAGGAGTCTGACATCTACTCTGCTGCGCCGCTTCAATGGTAACGATTATATCAGATGAGTATAAAATCTGTATATAATGAATGCGCCGCGATGTCCTGATCAAATGAGAAGTCGCTAAGTATCTATCCACAAACCCCTGTCGCAGGGGCGCTGCTTGCATTGCCCAGGGCAGGTTACAGCCCGTTCCGGCAGTCGGCCTACCTGCATCGCGTCCTCGGATGCGGCAGATCACCCGTCAATTGGATTCGGGATCGCCCATCGGGATGCCGCGCAAACCCCGGTCCACTTCCCAGGGATAGATGATGTAGACATCGGTGATCGCCCCGTAAAAGTCTGGCTCGGTCTTGTTGAACAGCGACCGGTACGGGTTAAAGTGCAGCACACAGGTAAACGGCGTAGCCCCGGCGCTGGCGACCCGCCCTTTGACTGCGGCGCTGGTTCGCCCGCTGCCCCAGACATCATCGATGATCAGCGTGCGCCGCCCCACCAGCAGCGACGAACTGGGAAATTGCAGGAAAGTCGGCCACGCCAGCAGACCCGCCGACTCGGTCGAGGGGAAATCGACGGCTGCCGTGAGGACATGCTGAATGTCGAGCGCCTCCGCCAGCAGACCGCCCGGAATCAGGCCGCCGCGCGTAATCATCATGATGGCATCATACGGCCCGACCGTCCGCAGCTGCGGAATCATGCTGTCCACCAGCTTATCGACCTCGGCCCATGTCAGAACTTCGTGTCGCATCGACCCTCTCACGGAGATGTCCCCCTGCACCAGGATTTGAACCGTCTATTATACTGAGTGTTTACGCGTCCAGCCAACCGCCGAAGCCGGACGACTCCTTCGGAATCTGGGGCAGGATCAGGTGGCCGCCGCCTGGAGTTCAAAACACCAGGCTCCATGACCACCGCAAGCCCGCTGAAGGGCTGCCTATGATGGGTCAGAGCGCCTTGAGTGTGCTTCCCACCACATCGGCAGTCGACGGCTTTGAGCCGATGGCGGCCAACCCACGCAACCCGCCCCAAACCCGAATACACCCTAAACCGAGCGGCCAGACAGGGGAGTACCTGCTTCCTGCCGTTACAACCGCTCGGCGATACTCTTGGCCTGGGTCAGCAGCAGCAGGTAATCCGGTCCCCCGGCCTTGCTGTCGGTGCCGCTCATATTGAAGCCGCCGAAGGGATGCACGCCGACCATCGCGCCGGTGCACTTGCGGTTGAAATACAGGTTGCCGACGTGGAATTCGCGCCGCGCCTGTTCCAGCCGGGCCGTATCGCGGCTGAACACCGCCCCGGTCAGGCCATATT
>JAIOHO010000147.1 GCA_019912905.1 Anaerolineae bacterium | reverse complement strand
GGTTACGGCTCCACCGGGCGACGTAGACGTGGCGGTGTCCAAACTGGGGCCGAGCGGAATGCCCGGCGTAATAAACTGTACGGTGGTCGCGGTTGCGCCCCCCGCACTCTGACCGGAAGCTGGCTCGTCCGCATTGGGCGTCGCCGTGACCTGGGTCAGTCGGGGCGCAGAAGTCGGCTGAACGATAATTGTGATCGGCGGCAGCGTGGCCGTCACCGGGCCGGACGAAGCGGGCCGGGGGGTGGCGCTGGCAACATCGGACGGCTGAATCTGGTCGGTGGTCGGAGCCACGACCGTTGGATTGTCCTGTGAAATGGGGGCGATGGTGTTGTCGGTCGATTGCAGGGACTCCCCGGCCTGCTGGAAGCACCCGGCCAGCAGGAACAGCACGATGAACACGCCATATCGCCCGGCTGACTTGATCAACTGGGTTTCTCCTGATGATTCATCATTCAAACCTTGAGGATACATCGAAGCGGTCGGATAAGCAATTCGTGGTAGTATAATGAAGGAAGGATTGTTATGACAGCAGGAGGCTATGTGTGTCTCAACCCCGTATTTTAGTCATCGATGATGATCCAGATTTACAGAATCTGGTCGTAAGCCTACTGAAGCATGCCGGGTTTGAGTGTGTGTCCGCCTTAACTGCCTCCGCCGGGGCCGAGATTCTGCGCCAGAGGCCGCTGCCGGACTGTGTGCTGCTGGATCTGATGCTGCCGGACGTGAGCGGGCTGGAACTACTGCGCCAGATTCGTTCGCTGACTTTATTCGACGACCTGCCCGTTGTGATTCTTTCGGCGCTGGCGGACCCGACCAGCATCCGTAAGGGTCTTGACCTGGGCGCGGATCGCTACCTCACCAAGCCCTATCTGGCGAATAACCTGATCAACACACTGGTCGAAGTGCTCAGGTCAGGGCGGCGGGTGTCCTCAACCTGAAGGCAGACAGGCGGAGGAATCCGACCAGGGTGGGGTAATCCGGTAGACGACAAAATGGGCGACGGCATAATCGCGGTCAAACCCGAAACCGGCGTTCTGTAAGGCTTGCTGCCAGCGGCCAATGGGTTCATTCGCAGGGGCCGGGAAATAACGGGGGCCGACCTCACACAGCGCCAGCGCATCGCGCACCAGCAGGTCTGGCGTCGGATAATAAACCACGCGCTTATCGTGCCACTGGCCCAGGTAATAGCCTAATTCCCAGCCCAGCCAGCGATCGTAAAGGACGGTGGCGACCGGTTTTGTGTTCAGATAATCGGCAAGCTGGTCGATGCCCGAATACAGGCGATGGTCGCTGTTGATGGCGCTATCGCCTTCGGCAGTATGCAGGGCGGGCATCCACAACAGCACCGCCAGCAGCCCATATGCGAAAGCCGCCTGCCAGATGGGTACCCGGCCCAGCAGTCCGTCCAGTCCCCGTGCCGCCAGCAGCGCCAGCGGCAGCAGCAGCGGCAGCAGGTAGCGGTCATAGGTGTTGAAGGCGACCAGCCAGTGCAGCAGCCCATACGCCAGGACGAAACTCAGCAGCAGCGCGTCGATCATCGTATTTCGCCGGGCGGGTTCTCGAACGATGCGTACCAGCAGCACCGTCAGCGCGAGTGCCAGCAGCAGCGCGGTTAGCCAGCCGGGGCCGAGCAGGGCCTGCCCTTCAACCAGCCACGCCTGTAATCGGGGGATGATTTCGCTGGCCCGAATCCACCGGCTCGGGTCATTATGGGCGGCGGCCAGCACGAACAGGCTGTCGCCAGGACGAATCGCATCCCACAGCAGGACGCTCAGTCCAACCCCTAGCAGGCCCATCAGAAACTGCCTTGTCTGCCGAAGGGTGAGCCGCCCTGCCGCCCAACCCAGGGCCAGCAGCAGCGGGAAATAGAACAGCGCCTGCGGTTTGCTGGCGAACCCCACACCCAGCCACATGCCGCTCCACGTCCAGCGGCTGCGACCGGCCAGCCATAAGGCACACCCCAGGCCCAGCAGCATCAGGGCGTCCGTGTAGGCGGTCGCGCTGAAGGCCAGGGCATAGGGGGAAAACGCCGTCAGAATGAGCACCATGAGTGGAAGCGAAAAAGCGCGGTGTTTGACCGCAGGCGGCGTATACCAGGCGGCGGCAGCGGCAGCCATCACCGGCAGAAGCACGATGCTTGCTACCGTTCCCGGCAGGCGCGCCGCGAACTCGCTGTCGCCGACCAGAACCTGAGCCAGTGCATTGGCGTAAATCGCCAGCGGCGGTTTATCCAGCGGGCCGGACAGCCACCAATCGCCGTTCAGCGCGGCGGCGCGGGCGAAGGTGCTGAACCAGGCTTCGTCCGGCTGCAAGCGGATGTCCTGGGCCAGCGCGTGGATGCGCAGCCCAATGCCAAGGAGGATCACCGCACCACATAGGGCCAGACGAGATCGATTCAATGCACGTCTAGCCCTTGAAGCGCTCGCGCAGATAATTCAGCACCACCGCGTCGATCAGGTCGGTATTGCCGTCCGGGTTCCAGCGCTCTTCGAGATTTTCGTTGCCGATGAAATTCCAGAAAGCCTGTTTGGAATCTTCATTCCATTCGCCGTTGACTCCGCCCCGATAGTAACCTTCGGCCACCAGCAGCGCCTGCAATTCACGGGCAATCGCTTCCCCGATCGGCAGCAGGTCTTCCGAACGCGGCTCGCCGAAGTAGAGGTGATGCGTGTCCAGCAAATCCTTGAGCTTATGAATCGGTTGAGGGTCATCATCGACGCGCAGGTCGAGGTAGCGGTCGGTATCGCCGCCGTAGCCGCCCCCGGGTTTGGCGACCCGAATCGCGGCGGACTGCCTGCCGCGCCGGTCGCCGCCTGCCGCATCTCCCGCCTGAAGCGCGGCCATCAACCGGTCGGCCAGCTCACCCGAGGCGTCGGAAAATGCTTCAACCATTGCGTCCAGGGTATCGGCTCCGGTGAGGATGTTTCCCTGACAGGCAAAACCCCGCCCGATTCGATGCCCGGCCCATTCTTGGCAGCCGCTGCCGGTGTGGGCGGCGGCCCCGCCGTGCGCATCGACGATGCCAACCTGACGGACTGCGGCGTTGGGGTCATCTTTCAGCAGCAGGGCCAGCGTCTCCTGAGCAGTATGGCCCTGCGCCAGCAGTCCCAGTCCATCCGGCCCGAAGCGGACGCGGGCATGCGCTTGAGTTGCGATGGCTCCAGCCTGCGCCTGCGCCCAGGGAACCACGGCTCCGACCGCCAGAAATTTGCTGGCGACCGCCACCCCCCAGGCCCGTTCAACAGGATCATACGCCACAATGGAATAAGTCACGGTCAGTCTCCAGTTTGGGTCGGTCCGCAGCTCGTGATCGAGGTCGAGCTGGAAAGGTGAAACCGGACACGGACGACGACAGGCCGTTGATTGTACCGCAGGCGCAGGTATAATGCCGAAGGACAAAAAGAGGGTTGGCATGGATTTCGCAAATATCAAAGCCATTATTTCGGATATGGATGGCGTGCTCTGGCATGGGGATGTGCCGCTGCCGGGCCTGCACGAATTTTTCGATCTGCTGCATACGCGCCCGTTCCCCTACATCCTGGCGACGAATAACAGCAGCAGAACCCGCCAGGACTACGTGGCGAAGCTGGCGAAGATGGGTGTCCCGGACATCACGCCGGAGCATATCGTCACGTCCGGCACAGCGACCGCCGCATATTTGCAGAAACATTATCCCCCGGCC
>JAIOHO010000146.1 GCA_019912905.1 Anaerolineae bacterium | reverse complement strand
GGGTTTGTAATACATCATCCAGTAACATGATTTTATCTCCAACTGGAGATGTATTATCGCGGGATTACAGGCGATTTGCCAGAGGGATTGAGGGCGATAAGGGTGGGGAAGTATGGATCGAAACCGTTGGCCCTCATACTGCGGTCCCGCTTTTTCACCCCCTCCGTCTGCCTGCGTCAGACACCTCCCTCGAATGCGGGTGGAGGCTGACCCCTCTCAGCAGGTTGCCAACCCCATCTCAATCCGGGTCAACCCGGCGCACGGGTCTGAGCAGGCTGCGGTCGAAGTGATCGATGGCGGTAGGGTCCATCGTTTCGAGTTCGGCACGCACGCGGGCGGCGTCCTCACGCAGTTGGCGCACATCGACACCCTGGCAGACATCCGGCAGCATCGTCAGCCACTGGACGCTGCGCAGCAGCATCTTGAGCGCGCCGCGATGATTGCCGCGCGTGATCTGGAAATAGGCGATGCCGACCTGCAAGATCGCCCGGTAAAGGTCACGCACCGGCCCGTCGGTGTGCATCCACTGTTCCTCAAAGAGATCGTGCTGTTTGTAATATTCCCCGGCGTTGAACTGCTCGACGCCCTGGACGGCCAGCGGCGGCAGCGACTCCTGGCATTCGCACTCCAACTGCGCGACGGCGGCGGGGTCCTCGACGCGGGCCATCTCACGCGCCAGCGCCGCAATCTGAGCGACCAGTTCGGCGGGAGTCAGCGCGAAATCGGCCCCGGCGATCAGGGCAGCACGGCGAATTTCGGCCTCGTCTGCGGCGACGATAATCGGAATGCGGCGGGTGGCCGGGCTGGATTTGGGCGTGCTGGTCCAGAACCGCCAGCGATCATCCTGCCCATCGACCAGCACCAGGGCGGCACGGGCATCGGCCAACCGCGTGACGTAGCCGGTCGGGTCGGTGTACTGCACAATCGCGAACTCCGCGCGGAGCTGCGCTTCGACGGCAGCGCGCCAGTCCGGGGTGCTGGTGATGACGAGGGTGGGGAGAGTCAAGTTCTTCAAGGCTGCTTTTTCGTTTCAATTTTCGCTCGTTTTCCCGAAGCCGCGCACTCTGTCAGAATCGCGCCTCAGCCGACGGCGCTGGACAGGTCATCGTCTGCCGGGGCTTCGGGCACATCCGCCGGTTCTTCTTCAGGCTGACGGGCGATGTCCAGGTTGTCTTTGGCTTTGGCGTGTTCAGGGTCGAGGCACAGCGCGGCTTCGTAATCGGCGATTTCTCGG
The DNA here is from genome assembly GCA_019912905.1 of Anaerolineae bacterium. Lineage (GTDB taxonomy): Bacteria > Chloroflexota > Anaerolineae > Aggregatilineales > Phototrophicaceae. The sequence goes on along the minus strand of JAIOHO010000146.1, from coordinate 2,191 downwards.
GCGGTGTCGCCCAGGGCGGCATGGATCAGCGCGCGGTTGAAGAAGGCCGAGGCATCGGCGGAATCCAGGCGAATGGCTTCATGACTGTCGGCCAGCGCACCGGCATAATCCTGCATGAGGTAACGCGCGATCGACCGGTTATAGCAGGCCGGGGCATCCTGCGGGTTGAGCCGCATGGCTTCGGTCAGGTCGGTCAGCGCGCCCTCCAGGTCGCCGCGTTCGATGCGCACCGCGCCGCGATTGGTATAGGCGGCGAACTCCTTGGGGTCCAGGCGAATCGCTTCGGTATAATCGGCCAGCGCGCTGTCCCTGTCGCCGCGCGCAGCCCGCGCATGGCCCCGATTGACGAAGGCCCGCACGTACTCCGGGTTGAGGCGCAGGGCTTCGCTGTAGTCGGTAATTGCCCCGTCCAGGTCGCCGCGCCGCCGGCGCACGATCCCCCGGTTGTAAAAAGCGGCAGCAAAGGCCGGGTTGAGTTCGATGGCCCGGGTGTAACAATGCTGCTCTTCGTCGCTGTCGTCGTTGAGTGCCAGGCCCCGCTCCAGCCATTCTTCGGCGGTGAGCTGCTTCTCGGTCACGGTGGGCTGCTGGGCGGCTGCGGTTTGCTGCTGCTGCACGGCGGGCAGGTCCGCCTCGGGGGTGGGATGCAGAATCAGCAGCAGCGGCTTGCTCAGGTAGCGGTTGCGCAGCCGATCCATCGCTTCCTCGAAATAATCGGAAGGCACCCGCAGCCCATTATAAATGGACAGCACCGACAGCTTGCCGGTCAGATGTTTGACGATCATGCCAAAATCGAAGCCTTCGAACATCAGCGGCACGATGTTGCGTTTCAGTTCCAGGGCATATTCGATCTCGCGGCGCAGCCAGTCGCCCGGTTCGGCACAGCGTTCCAAGGCGGTAGGCGTCAGGATGATGATAAAATGCGCGCGGGCGGCGATCTGGTTGAGGATGACCTGCTCGAACGACCCGGCGTCGATCGATTCGTAATCGAGGAAAGCGTCGTAACCATGCGCGACCAGGTGCTGGTAGACGGCGCGGGCGGTATAGACGTTGGCCCGCCGGTAGCTGATGAAGACGGTTTTTTCGACCTGCACGCGCCTTACCCCGCCGATCCGCTGGATACTGTTCGTATTATCGCGTGTTCCCAGAGGGCTTGTCAAACGGCGACGGACCCAAAAGTCGGCCCCAGTGAACCGGTTTGCGGAGGGTGGTAAGCAATCTTAAGCGTCGAAATACAAGAGTCGAGATTCATCCAGGGAACCATTGGCGACTGGACGAATAGCTTACGGTTTACCCGCAAATCGGTAGGGCAAGGCAAGCATCGCCCCTGCCACGAGGATTATGGATCGGCAGACCGCTACAACGTTTCGATGGTGACGGATTCCAGGCGCAGCGTCTGGGGTTGGTCCAGCGGTACGACCCCGGCCCCGAAATGACCCTGCGGCGTGACGATGGCGTACTGATTGTCGATCCAGGCGATGAAGCCCAGCGGTCCGCCGGGCGCGGCAGGCGCGGCGTGCATCAACCGGTCATCGACGTGGAAGGCGGCGCCATCCGGGTGCCAGTCGAGCATGTAGGTATGAACCTCCCCCAGCAAGGTTGGGTCCAGCAGGTGTTCGCTGACTCCCAGGGCGCGCTGACCAATCGGCCACAGGCGGCGGTACAGCAGCGGGGCGCGCATGAGCAAAAATCCGAGCGGTGCGGCGGGGAGGAGGGCCAGAAACTGCCAGCGGCGGGCATTGAGCGTCGCAGCTTTCCAACCTGGCCCGGGCACATCCTGGGCAAGCTGGATGTTGGCGGGCGGCGCAGAGAAGAAAAACCAGATCGCCTGGGGCAGCCGCAGCCGGAATTCGCCGGGCATAAAGGGCTGATTCCAGAAGCCAAAACCGGCGGTGCCGCGCAGCGTGTCCAGGCTGGTGGAGACCTGGGCGCGAACCGTCAGCCGCAGCGGGGGCCGCCAGCGGAAATCAGATGCCCGGTAATCGCTGATCTGGGCGTCGCTGTAGCGGCCTGCGGGGGTGGGGAAGTTGCTGAGCCGCAGCGCTCCCGGCTGGGCCTGAACCTCTGCCTGCCCGATCCGGGTGACACGCCAATCCGGGTGGAGGCCGTCGTCGAAGCGATCCGCAATTCGCATATCACGCTTTTCTGCCACCTTCCGATTCGTTATAATGGTGGAGGATAGCGAACAGAT
>JAIOHO010000008.1 GCA_019912905.1 Anaerolineae bacterium | reverse complement strand
GCCTTCCTGGTGGGCAGCCTTGAGCGCAGACTGAAATCAGGATTTCAAGCCAGAAGGCTGGCTAACAGAATTGTCTGAAAAGGACGTGAAGGTATATCAGTTAAGGAGGACATCATGTCCAAGAAAAGAAATGTTGTTGTGTTGGCGATCGCTATGCTGGTTGTGCCCCTGGTGGCAGTCCATTTTTCGGTGATGGCACAAAGTCCACCAGACCCACAAGGTCTGCGCCCCGATGCGCCGACCTACGCGCAGCGCGGTCCATATTGGATCGGAACAACCGAGTTGGTGATCGATCCGGACTCCGAACGCCCAATTCCACTGTTCGTCTGGTACCCGGCGCTCAATTCAGACGGCGCTGATGACAGCTATACCTATGCGATCCATGTCAAGTGGGAGCCTGCACCGGAACTGGCTACTGTCGTCTACGGCCATGCGCTGCGCGATGCTGCCCCCGATCTGTCCGATGCACCCTACCCGGTGGTGGTGCTCTCGCCCGGCTTCGGAACTAATGTCGACCAGTATACCTACCTGATTGAGCATCTCGTATCGCACGGATTCGCCGTCCTCGGTGTAGAACATCTGGAAGGTGTATACCTTATGGACGAGGACACCTTTCGGGACGTACCCCCCAGCTACGCGCATCGTCCAACTGATATCCGTCGATCACTGGATTACGCCGAAGGCCTGACGGCCGTTGGAGGGGCGCTTGAAGGGCTGCTTGACCTTGAAAGGGTGGCGGTCACCGGGCACTCGTCAGGCGGTTACACGGCGCTGGCCGCAGCCGGAGCGCGGGTTGACCTGGAGGCTATGCACCTGCGCTGCGAAGCGGGCCGTAACGAGGGCGACCCGCTCGCCGCGATGTGCGACGATTTCGAACCGCTTGAAGCTGAAATCGCAGCTCTCGCAGGGTTCGACCCGATGCCTGAGGGATTGTGGCCCTCGATGGGGGACCCGCGCGTAGATGCGATCATCCCTATGGCAGGCGAATCTTATATGTTTGACCAGGCTGGACTGGCGCAAATAGCAATCCCCGTCCTGGCAATGCAGGGCACACTTGACCATCTGAACTGGGGCGCTGGCCCAACGTTTGAGTACGCTTCGAGCACACAGAAAGCCCTGGTCGCATTCGAAGGGGCGGGGCATGTGATCTTCGGCAACAACTGCGATGCCATGCCCTGGCTGGTGGGCATCGACATGTGGTGGATGTGTCTCGACCCCGTTTGGGAACAACGACGCACCAACGATCTGATCAACAACTTCACGACCGCCTTCTTGCTGGACGTACTGAAGGGCGATGCCGAAGCCCACGCCGCACTGCTGGCAGAGAACGTCAGCTTCCCCGGCATTCGCTACGAAACAACCATGAAATAGCTCTCGGCGCTGCGTGCTATACGGAAGCAGCCGACACAGTGGCCGGAGCAAGGGTTCTTGTTCCGGCATTTTCGCTAATGTGGTTTCTTCGACCCAGGTGACGTTGCCCAGACCCTTCTTATTAGCGACCTGAAGAATGTGTGTTTGTTCTTGTCGATGTCCTGATCAGGGGTAGAGACCCACAGATAGGCGATGGTGCGCATGATCTTAACCATAAACCCTGTCCAGCATAAGGATTTTTGGCATTATATCAGCGGTTTTCGGTTAAGAATGATTAGCAAATAAACGACCCTTTTTGATTCACCAGGTGAATCGCGCCGCAAAGCCTACATCCCTCTCGGCAAACAAGCATCTGTTACATTAAGAGTTATTTTACGTTTTATAGAGTGACAATAGAGTCTATATTGAGAGGCACCCTCATGGTCTCCCGACATCCGATTCCGACCCTTGTCCTTATCCTGGTCCTAGCACTGGGATTATTCCCTTTCTGGAGTATCCCTGTTCACGCTCAGGCCGAGAGCCAGAGTGAAGCTGCGGACATTGTGGTCGAAGGCCCGGTACAGGCGCTCAATGTCAATGTCATTACCCTTGCGGATATGGATATTGTCCTCGACTCCAGCGACCCACTCCTTCTTACCCTTCACGTGGGGGATGTCATTCGGGTCGAAGGCGACATTGCGGCTAGCGCAGGTGTCCCTACCATCCAGGCCACCACAGTGGTCATCACGGGCGCGAATATCGTCTCGCCGGTGATGACCCTCACCGGCCCGGTCCAGGCCATCAACGTCAACATCGTCACGATCTTCAACATGGCGATTCAATTCAATCCCAGTGATCCCATCCTGCTCGTGTTGCAGGTCGGCGACGTGATTCAGGTCAGTGGCAATCTCAGCGGATTCAATGGCTCGGTCGTGATTGTGCCTGTCCAGGTGGAGATCATCGTCAAGGTGCAGCCAGAAGCAACTCCTGATCCCGGCAACGGCGTGCTCATCCGCGGCTTTGTGGTCATGTATGGCGGTCGGGATTTTGACGGCAGCAAGACCACGTTCACCTATGTGGTTTCGGGTACCGGTACACCGCCGGACCTGAGTCACTTTGATCTTGAAATTCCGGTCTGTGTTCCGCCACTTCAGGTGGTCGGCTACAACCCGACACAGGCAGTCAGCTTTGGCGTAGACCCCACCACCGGCGTCACCGGCATCAAGTGGGATTTGTCGCTGGGAATGACCGAGACTCGCACTTACACGATTACATTCGCTGGCAATGTCCCTGAAGGTACGGTCGTCGTCGCGGTGAAGGGCGGCAACGGTTTCGAGAGCGCGACCTTGCCAGGTGCCGGGTGCAGCAGCACCGCGGTGGATGTGGAGAAACTGGTTTCGGTCGATGGCGGCACAACCTGGCAGGATGCGGTCAGCGCTCCCGGCCCCGATGTGAGTCTTGGAACTGGCGTGATGTTCCGATTGGTCGTGAAGAACATTGGTCAGACGGAACTCACCAATCTGGCCCTGACGGATAACATCTACGA
>JAIOHO010000145.1 GCA_019912905.1 Anaerolineae bacterium | reverse complement strand
GTGCCGCGCATCGACATCGTCGCCGTCGAGATCAACACCCCACTGGAGGTTGCCCTGGGCCGTTTTGTCGAAACCGGCCATTCGCGCGTGCCCGTGTATGACGAAAAAATCGACAACATCGAAGGGCTGCTGTATGCCAAGGATGTCCTGACGCTGTGGCATAACGGCGGCCCCAAGCCGCGAACCATCCGCGAACTTATGCGCCCGACTTATTTTGTGCCGGAAAGCAAGCGGGCGGACCTGGTACTCAAGGAGATGCAGCACAGCAAGATTCACCTGGCGGTGGTGGTCGATGAGTACGGCGGCACCGCCGGTATCGTCACCATCGAAAACCTGATCGAAGAAATCGTCGGCGACATTCAGGACGAATACGATCTGGAAGAAGAGGAAGAATACATCCAGCTCGGCGAAGATGAATACACGGTGGACGCCAGTATGGACGTAGATGACTTTAACGACCTGCTGCATGTCAACCTGCCGACGGAAGACGCCGACACCCTGGGCGGCTACATCTACAGCCAGTTGGGTCGCGTGCCGACGGTCGGGGAGATCGTCGAAGATGACGACGGTTTGCTGGAACTGCGCGTCGACTCGATCGAAGGGCGGCGCATCCGTAAGGTGCATGTCATCCGCAGACACCCCGAGATCAGCACACCCTCGGACTCGGATCACGAGCCTGCCCATAACGACATGGACGGCCCACCCGGTGTCGCGTTGAGTGACACGGCATGACTACGGCGAATCATAACGATGTCGCCAGCGGTCTGGTACAGGCGGCCATCACTGCCGCCGAGCATGCCTACGCGCCCTACTCCCATTATCCGGTAGGTGCCGCCCTGCGCGCTGGGGATGGCACCATTTTTACCGGCTGCAATGTGGAGAATGCGTCCTACCCGGCCACAATCTGCGCCGAGCGCACCGCGCTGGTCAAGGCGGTCAGCGAAGGCCAGCGCCAGTTCGACCTCATTGCGGTGGTCACACGCAACGGCGGCTTTCCCTGCGGCATCTGCCGCCAGATGCTGTACGAATTCGCGCCCGATCTGCGCATCATCGTGGCGAATCTGGATGGCGAAATCCTGAACGATGCCCCGCTGTCGGACCTGCTGGCGCATGGGTTTGGCCCGGCTCACCTGCCGCATTCCGCCGAAAAATAACCCTGCATGCCCCGCCCGGAACGTTCTTTCCGCACTGATGCGCTGATCCTCAAGCGGCGCGATTTTGGCGAGGCCGACCGCCTGCTGACGCTGCTCACGCCCCGCTACGGCAAGCTCGATGTCATCGCCAAGGGTGCGCGCAAACCCACCAGCTCCAAAACCGGCCATGTCGAACTCTACACGCGCGCCGATATGCTGCTGCATCGTGGGCGCGAACTGGACATCGTCGTCCAGGTGGAGATGCTGAAACCGTATCTGGAACTGCGCGAGGATTTGCAGCGCGGTGCGTATGCCAACTATGCCGCCGAACTGATGGATCGATTCACCACCAGGAGCGAAGAAGATTCGACGGTGCTGTTTACCCTGCTGGATGAAACGCTCCAGCGCCTGTGCGTGGATGAGGACCCGCGCCTGGCCGTGCGCTACTTCGAGGTTCGCCTGCTGGACGAAGTCGGCTTTCGGCCCGAGCTGCACGAATGTGTCGTCAGCCGGGAGGCAGTGCAGGCCGAAGACCAGTATTTCAGTTATGCCGACGGCGGGGTGGTGCGCCCGGAACACGCCATCCGCAGTACCAGCTTCGTGCCCATCCCGATGGTGACGCTCAAGGTGCTGCGACACATGCAGCGCAGCCCCTACAGCCACGTCCAGTCGCTCAGTATTTCGCGCGCCCTGCATGACGACATCGAGCGCATCCTGCTGGGATACATCACCTTCCTGCTGGAGCAGAAGCTGCAAAGCGTCGATTTTATCCGCCGGATTCGCAGCTAGGCTTTAGGCAGCGGCAAGGGCCGCATGATTGGATTCGGGCAGTTTCAGATGACAGCCGGAGTAGAACACCAGAATGACGACAAAAGCGCACAGCATGACCACCCCTGCCATCCCTTCCACCCATATTGAGGGTGTGTATATGATGCCGATCAAAGCCTATGCCGACGAGCGTGGGCGCTTCATGGAAACCTTCCGCCGCGAGTGGTTCCCCTGGATCAACTGGGACCGGATGCAGAGCAACCGCTCGGAAAGCAAACAGCACGTCCTGCGCGGCCTGCATTATCACCTGTGGCAGATCGACTACTGGTACGTCGTCAACGGCGTCATCCGCGTCGCCATGGTGGACCTGCGCCCCTCATCCCCAACCCATCTGGCCGTGGAAACCCTGGAAATCGGCGGCGACAACAATGTCGGCGTGTTTATCCCGGTGGGCGTGGCACATGGTTTCGCCGCCCTGACCGATGCCACCCTGACGTATCTGGTCAATAATTATTATGACGGCGGCAAAGACGAGCGCGGCGTCGCCTGGGACGATCCATCCCTGAACATCCCCTGGGGCATCGACCAGCCGCTGATTTCCGACCGGGATAAGCAGAACCGGCTGCTCCAGGACATCCCGGCGAACGAACTCCCGGAGTAGAGCCGCTAAAGCCATAAAAATTACAGCGCAGATGTAAAGTGTCTGCGCGGTTTTGATTTCCGTTTCGACCACGCCCCGGTCAGGCAATGGCAATCGGGTTGATGGGACTGCCCGCGCCCCCGGTCAGACGCAGCGGCGCGATCACCAGCAGGAATTCATGCACCTGATCCGCCGCCAGCGCGTCAAGGTTGAAGTTTTCCAGCAGATAGATGCCCAGATCGCGGATGGCGCATTCATGCACCGGCAGCTTGGCGGGAGGAATGGTCTGGAGGACTTCGACCGCCTGATTATCCGCCCCGATGCCGACAATGTCATGCGCCTTGAGCCAGGGCAGCGTCGAAGTATCGATGCCCGGCTCGCCGTGGTCGTACTGCGCCCGGTCCTCTGTGAATATCCGCATCCAGCCGGTGCGCACCAGGACAATGTCCCCCGGCTGAATGGCCGTGCCCTGCGCCGCCGCACACTGGTCGAGATCGTCGGCGGTGACCGCCTCACCAAGCTGGAGATTGGCAACGCCTTTCCAGCCCGCCACGTCGAGCAGCACGCCGCGCCCGACCAGCGCCGGGACATTGTCGATGGCATTGCGGGTGATCCCCTGACTGGTGATGGCCTCCGGCGCAGCAAAGCCGTTGTAGATGTGGTCGCCATACCAGTAATGACAGAGCGCATCCATGTGCGTCCCCGAATGCGAGTGCATGATGACCACGTCATCGGCTGAGCCGGGTGCCGGCGTCCCCACCGAGCGATGAGTCGTGACTTTCCAGGTCTTGTGGCGCATCGGCCACTGGGGACCGTTCGTTTCCAGCGGCATCGACAGGCTGTAGACTTTGCCCGTCTTCACCAGCGCCGCCGCCTGCCGGACCTTATCCGCCGTCAGCAGGTTCAGGCTGCCGCGCTGGTCGTCGGTCCCCCATCGTCCCCAATTGGAGAGACCCTGCGTATCGCTCATGTGAATGTCCTCCGCTCTGCTATGCTTCCGGGAGTGTAACCCATCGGCCAGAGACCCGCGAGCCGTGCTGATCGGGCGGCATGGTTTGGTGTTTTTCCGCGCTCACGAACTGGGGTATTCTCGGGCGCAACTGAATTTGTTTAGAAAACGGGAGCCTTGTGACCGATGTTGAGCCAATATAACCCCGTCGATATTGAACGCATTCTGCGCCAGGAAACGCCGCCGCCGCTCTTTCCACCGGCATCCGACCGGGCTGCCTGGGAAGCGGTGCGTGCCGCCATTGGGGAAACCGCCGTCCGTGACCTCATCCAGCGCGCCGAAGAAGCCGCCCAAAGCCCGATTCCCGTGCTCCCCGCCACCCTCTATCTCGAATTTAAGCGCAACGGCCAGCGCGAAGGCTATCAGGAACCGGTCCGCCTGCGCCGCGATAGGCATACCGCGCTCACCCTGGCGGAATGCCTGGAGCACCAGGGCCGCTTTCTCGACCCGCTGATGGACGTCACCTGGGCGATCTGTGAAGAAAGCAGCTGGGCTTACCCGGCGCACGAGACCGAACTGGCCGACCTCGATCACCCGATTGTGGACCTGTTCGCGTCCTTGACCGGTTCGCAATTGGCCGAAATGGACCTGCTGCTCGGAACCGAACTCGACCCGCTGGTGGGCAAGCGCATCCGCCAAGAAATCGACCGGCGGCTCATCACCCCGTATCTCACCCGGCACGATCACTGGTGGCTGTACAACACCGCCGATCGCGAAGTCAACAACTGGACCGCCGTCTGCAACGGCAACGTCGCCATCGCCGCGATTCACCTCGAACCCGATCCGGCGCGGTTGGCCGAACTGCTGGCGCGGGCGGCCCGCTCGATGGATGATTACCTGTCTACGTTCGACGTGGACGGCGGCTCGACGGAAGGGCCGGGCTACTGGTCGTTCGGCTTCGGCAACTACGTGCTGTTCGCCCAGGCCATCGAACAGCGCAGCAACGGGCGGCTGCCCTTCATGGATGGCGACCTGATCCGCAAAGTCGCGCGTTTCCCGCTGCAATCGATGCTCAGCCCCGGCAAGTGGGTCAACTTCTCTGATGCCGATCTGGAGGCGAAATTCCCCGGTTCGCTGCTGGCGTACCTGGCGGAACGCCTGGACATGCCGGAACTGGTGACGCTCTATCACGAACAGGAGCAGCGGGCCGTGACCGCCCGCACCAACGAACTGCCCTGGTCGCTGCGCGGGTTGTTCTGGCGAGCCGCCGCCACCCCGAACGAACCCGTCCGCGTGATTCCGCACCCGCACGACTGGTACAGCGGCATGCACTGGATGATCGCCCGTTACGATCCGAACGATCCTGACGCGCTGGTGCTGGCAGCTAAGGCCGGTCATAATGGCGAAATGCACAATCAGAACGATGTGGGCAGCTTTATCGTCCACGTGAATGGTGAACCCGTGGTCGCCGACCTGGGGCGCGGGCGCTACACCCGCTTTTACTTCAGCGAGACCCGCTATGACCATTTTGTCTGCCAGTCTTTCGGCCATTCCTGCCCGGTCCCCAACGGTCAGATGCAGGGGCCGCTGAGCGCGCCGAAGCGGATGGCCGGTAATCAGGTCGGCGTCGTGACCGACGAGATGCGCGGGCGCAATTTCTACGCAGACCTTTTGGAACACCGCGCTGAAGACTCCCTCGATCTGATCAAGATGGAGTTAAAACATGCCTATCCCCCGGCGGCGGACCTGGACTCGCTGGTGCGCTCCATCGCCCTGCACCGCGAAGAACCCAACGGCTGGGTCGAACTGGTCGATGAAGTCACCTTTGCCAGCGGACCCGGCACCCTCGCCAGCGTGCTGACGACCTTTGGCGACGCCGAGCTGGGCGATGGCGCGGTGCTGCTGAAAGGCGAAACAGGTGCCCTGCATGTCGCCTATGATGAACAGGTCGTCCAGCCGAGAATCGAACAGGTCGAAGACGTCGATCTGTCGCTTGGGCCGCGCGATGTCCGCCGCGTGGTATTCGAGTTTCTCAAACCGCAGACGCAGGGCACGATCCGCCTGTCCCTCGTCCCGGTGCACAAGAGTTCGGGGAACAGCGATGCATAAGATATTCCTCGGAATGATTCTGCTGTGGGTAGTGCCGCTGGCGATTGCAC
>JAIOHO010000144.1 GCA_019912905.1 Anaerolineae bacterium | reverse complement strand
AGGCTGAACAAACGGTTGGACATGCGGGTTAACGCCGCTGGCGCGGATCGAGCGAGTCGCGCAAGCCGTCGCCCAGGAAGTTGAAGCCCATCACCGTCACCATAATCGCCAGACCGGGGAAGATCGCCAGCCAGATGGATTGGCGGAAGAAGCTGCGCCCTTCGGACAGCATCCGCCCCCAGCTTGGGTCGGGCGGCTGCGTGCCCAGGCCGAAGAAGCTGAGCGAGGCTTCGGCCAGAATCGCAAAGGCCAGACTGAGCGACGTTTCCACGATGACCGGGGCCATGACGTTGGGCAGAATGTGCTGGAAGAGGATGCGAAAATGGCTGGCTCCCAGGGTGCGCGCCGCCGTGATAAATTCCTCGCCGCGCACGACCAGCACCGCCCCGCGCGTGATCCGGGCGAAGATGGGAATGTAGACGATGCCGATGGCGATCATGGCATTGGTCACGCCGCGCCCTAACGCGGCCATAATCGCCAGCGCCAGCAGGATGGCGGGGAAAGCGTAGAGCACATCCATCGCCCGCATGATGACTTCATCGAGGATGCGGCTGCCATAACCCGCCAGCAGACCGAGCGTCGTGCCGATGGTCGCCGCCAGCCCGACCGCGACCACGCCGACCAGCAGCGAGACGCGCGTCCCAGCGATGATGCGCGCCAGAATGTCGCGTCCAAAGTCATCGGTGCCGAAGGGATGGACCAGCGAAGGCGGCGCAAAACGCGCGCTAAAGTCCATGCCGTTGGGATCGTAAGGCGTCAGGCTGGAGCCGAACGCCGCCATGATGACGATGACCGCCAGTACGAACGCGCCGAACATCGCCAGTCGGTTGCGCACCAGCCGCCGCAGGGCATCTTCCCACAAACCGATGGAGCGCTTGCGCGCCTTTTCGCCGCGAATTTGCGGCACCACAGCGGTACGTTCAGCCATAGAGGACCATCCGGGAATCAGGCATATTCGATGCGCGGGTCGAGGAAGAAGTAGAGCAGATCGACGCCCAGGTTGACCAGCGTCACGACCAGGGCGATGGTGAAGACGGTGCCCTGAAGCAGCGGGTAATCGCGGTCGAGCACGGCGTTCAGCGCCAGCCGGCCCAGGCCCGGCCAGCCAAACACCACCTCGACAATCACGATGCCGCTGATGAGCGCCGTAATCTGCAAGCCCAGGATGGTGACGATGTTGATCATGGCGTTGCGCAGGGCGTGATTATAAACCACGCTGCGTTCGCCTAATCCTTTGGCGCGGGCGGTGCGCACATAATCCATCCCCAGCACATCCAGCATGGCGCTGCGGACAAAACGCGTCTGGATCGAGCCGCTCACCAGCCCGGCAGTCAAGGCGGGCAGCACCAGATGCGCCAGCCAGTCCTTAAAATCCTCGCTGATGGGCGTATAGCCGCTGGGGGGCAGCCAGCCCAGCGACAGCGAAAACAGCAGCACGAACAGGATGCCCATCCAGAAGGAGGGCACAGATATCCCGATCTGGCTGAGAATGGAGCCGACCACGTCGATGAGACTGCCGGGTTTGACGGCGGAGATGACGCCGACCGGGAAGGCGACCGCGATGCCCACCAGCAGCGAAGCCAGCGCCAGTTCGAGCGAAGGCCCCAGGCGCTGGAGCAGCTGCGGGCCGACCGGTTGGGACGTAATCAGGCTGGTGCCGAAATTACCCTGAACGGCGTTCCCCAGCCAGGAGATATATTGTTCCAGAAAGGGACGATTTAACCCCAGGCGCTGGCGCAGGCCGATGACCGCGTCGTCGGTGGCATACGGCCCCAGAATGACACGGGCCGGGTCGCCGGGGACGATCTGGACGATCATGAACACCACGAACGTCACCCCCAGGATGACGATCACCGCCAGCAGCAGCCGTTGAATGATGTACCCATAATTCATGGACGAGTCCTATCCGCAGGTGCCGGGGATTACCGTACCGCCTCCCCAGATACTGCTGCCCTGGAGAGGCGGTGTGGATCAAAGTCAGGCGGGGGTGAAGCGTTCCGCTGCCCCCTGAATCAGACTACTGGTCGAGCCAGGTTGTGGTGAACAGGTTGGTGTTGTCGGCTCGCAGGACGTAACCCTTCACATAGGGTTTGTAGGCCCGGTTAAAGAACTGATTGTAGAAGTACACATAGGGCGCATCATCGACCAGCATCTTGTTGGCTTCATCATAAAGCTGGTAACGTGTGTCGAAGTCAGACACCGTGCGCGCATCATCGACCAACTGATCGAACTGCGGGTTGCTGTAGCCGGTGAAATTGAAGACTTCGCCGGTCCGCTGCTGGAGGTAATAGTAGGCATCACCATCGGTCAGGCCGTTCCAACTGCAAATATAGCCGTCGTACTGGCCGCCGCCTTCCAGTTCCAGCCATTCCGACCATTCCGGCGCGAGGATCGTCGTCTGAATGCCTGCTTCCGCCAGATTCGCCTGCACGACCTGGGCCGCGCGAACGGTTTCTTCAAAGGCAGAGGTCGGCATCAACTGCATCTCGAAGCCGTTCGGATACCCGGCTTCGGCCAGCAGTTCCTTGGCTTTTTCCACATCGCGGCTGTACGGCGCATAGTCGTTGTACCAGGGGCTGCTGGGTCCGGTGGGACCTTCGATGACCGTGCACAGGCCGAATTCTGCGGCGGCACAGATCTGTTCGCGGTCTACCGCATAGGCGATGGCCTGGCGAACGCGCACGTCGTTCAGGGGTTCGCGCTCGGTGTTCAGGCCGATGTACTGGTAGTGCAGGGCCGGAACGGTATCGATGACGAGGTCCTGTGTGCCTTCCAGTGCGACCACGCTCTGCGGGGCCAGGCGCGCGACCCAGTCTACCTCGCCGCCCAGGAGGGCAGCTTCACGCGGCGCATCTTCGCTGATGACCGTGACATCGACTTCGTCCAGATAGGGCAGCCCTTCCTGCCAGTAATCCGGGTTCTTGACCAGTTTCAGGCTGGTGGTGCCTTCCAGGTCCTGGACGGTGAACGGCCCGGTGCCGACAGGAATGACGATCAGACCCTCATCGTTCACGCTGTCCGGGTGCATGACCGCCTGCGGATAACCTGCCAGAAGCTGGGGCAGAATGGCGTTCGGTTCAGGGGTTGTGACGCTCACGGTATAGGTATCGACTTTTTCCCAGACGGCATCCGCGCCGCCCACCGAGGCCACGCGGCCAGAGCCGGTATCCGGGTTGATAATGCGGTTCATCGACCACACCACTTCATCCGCCGTCATGTCGGCGCCATTGTGGAATTTGACTCCTTCGCGCAGCGTGAAGGTCCAGGTTAACCCATCTTCCGACTGGGACCACTCGGTCGCCAGCATCGGCGCGAGTTTCATATCGTTATCATAGGTGGTCAGCGGTTCCACGACGTTGGCGAGCACGAAGAAGCTGGACACGGTGCTGGCGAGGTGCGGGTCGAGGCCCGTCCATTCCGCTTCATATGCGGCCTTCAGCACACCGCCCGACTTAGGTGTTGCGTCCTGAGCCAGCAACTGGCTGCCGACGATCATCCCGGCCAGAGCGAGGATGGAAAACAGAACGACCAATTTTTTCATCACGTCTCTCCAAATGTCTGGATACAAAGAATCCCTATTTGAGGCTCCGGTGCCCCCAAATCAGGGTGGCTTGAATCTGCGCTGCACAAACAAACCAGGAAGATGAGGATTACAGCGGGAGTATAACACGAACCTTCAGGCTTGCCCAACCGGGTAATCCTGCTGAATTTCAGGATTTGACACTGGATAATCTGTACAGAAAGCGGGTCAGGAGCGCAGGCAGCTTTTCAGAAGGGCATCGGTCTGGTCGATCATGCGGGCGAAGTCGAAACGCTCCAGCCCAAGCGCGGTCTGTGCGGCCAGGGCAGCGCGCAGGCCGGGTCGAAAAGCGGTTGTGATCGTAGCGGCCAGGGCTTCCACATCGATGTACGGCACCAGCAGCCCGTTGGCCTGATGCGTCACGACTTCGGGGTTGCCGCATTTGTCGCTGGCGATGACCGGAGTCCCGGCGCGCAGGCTTTCCAGGGCCGTGTGCGGCAGGCCCTCGTAGCCGGAGTAGAGCACGAAATAATCGGCGGCCTTCATATAAAGCGACACACGCTCGCGGGCGATGTGGCCCAGGAACGTCACGCGCGAGTCGAGCTTCAGGTCGTGCGCCTGTTGTTCCAGAGGGGCGCGCATCGGCCCATCCCCGGCCACCACCAGCCGCACCTCCGGCACCCGAGCGAGCGCGGTCAGAAGATGATCGATGCCTTTCCAGGGGGTTAAGCGGGCGGCGGTGAGGAGCAGCGGTTCGTCGTTCAGGCCGAGCAGGGTACGGGCTTCCGCCTGGGCTGCGGCCTGGACCAGCGGTTCGGGCGGCAGGGCGTTATAGATGACGGTGATCCGCTCCGGGGCTATTCCCCAGCCCGCCACCATGCGCTTGAGATACTCACTCGGAACGATCACCCGATCCATGCGGCGGACTTCGCGCGAGCGGAACTCTTTCTGGACCTCGGTTGCCAGGCCGCAGCGCCGGGTCTGGAAGACATCAATGTCTTCCGTCGAGGGGACCCAACTGCGCCGGATGGCTCGTTCCCAGGCCTGATCGCCGACAATTTTGACGATGCGCGGCGCGCGGCCCCCGGTCAGCGGCAAACCCAGCGAATGGATGTAGGTCAGATCGGCCTGCTGGAGCAGCGGGCGCACCGCCCGGGCGTAATCGGCCACGCGCAGGGGCAGCGCACGGCGCGGGATGCGGATAAGGGGGTAGGGATAAGCGGTGACCGGCGCATCGCCGTAGGTGATGGCGTTCACCGTCCAACCGCGCTGCTGAAGCGCCGGCAGCAGGGTATGCAGGTAGGTCGCCGGGCCGCCCGCTTCTGGATGAAAGATGCCGGACGCAACCAGCAGGCGGGGAGACATCTCAGACCTGAGCCGGTTCCAGCAGGATGTAAGCTTCTTCGACTGAATCCGCAAACGCAAATTCAAACGGCGGCTTACCCGTCAGTCGAATGAACAACCGGATCAACGGCTCAAACAAGGCATTGGTACTGACAATGACCACCAGCCCAATATTAGGAACCGAACGAAGCCTGTCAAACAGCAGTCCCAGATTCTCGCTGATTCCGCCGGGTATCCAGTTCTCGTTGTCCCAGGTGACGATATAATTCACGGCATCGTCACGGTCCCTGATCAGCTCATGGATTTCAGCCTGCGTCTGATGAACTTCCGACCATGTCCAGCGTCCCTGGTATGCGATATGAATAACTGTGTGTTCAGCATCGCCCCACTCAAATGTCGCAGTCATACTCTGTTCCCCAAATTAGGTACTCTCAGCCTAATCCTTGCAGACTTCGAATTACCTTACAAAGTGTCCAATGTTCTCATTTTTCACGCTAAATTCATGAGAGGCATCGAAGCACTTGTGCCAGGTTACGGGGAGACGTCCTGCATAGCCGGAGGGGTCCTGGCGCAGCAGGCTCAGATGTTAAAGCGGATGTGGACGATGTCGCCATCCTGAACCACGTACTCTTTACCTTCAAGCCGGAATTTCCCGGCGGATTTGAGCGCGCTCTCGCTGCCCCCGGCAATCAGATCGTCGTAGGTCATGACCTCGGCGCGGATAAAACCTTTTTGCAGATCGGAGTGGATCGCTCCGGCGGCTTCGGGCGCAGTCGCCCCGATGGGGACACTCCAGGCACGCACCTCGTCTTCGCCGACGGTGAAAAAGGATTGGATGGCGAGCAGTTCATAGGACAGGCGAATGACTTTGTCGGCCCCGCGTTCGTGGATGCCGTACTCGGTCATGAACAATTCGGCATCTTCAGGATCAAGCTGCGCGATTTCCGCTTCGATCTTACCCTGGAGGCCGACGATCTGGCTGTCGCGGTGGGCGTAGGTCAGCACGCTGGCCGGATCGACCGCCGTTTCGCCCATATTCAGCACGAGCAGCACCGGTTTCTGAGTCAGGAAGCCATAACCACGCAGCGCCTTTTCCTGCTCGTCAGTCAGGTCGAAGTCGCGCAGCGGTTTTTCTTCTTCGAGGTGTGCCTTGATGAGCTGCATCACCTCATTTTCGCTGCTGGTCGCGGCGCTGATGTTGCGGCCTTTCACGCGCATTTCGGTCTGGATGCGCTCCAAGCGGGTTTCGACCGTGACCAGATCGGTGAGCAGAAATTCGTTATCGAGGATTTCTACATCGCGGGCCGGATCGACGGTTTCGTAAGGATGCGGCACGGAATCATCGTCAAACGCCCGCACGACATGCACGAAGCCATCCACCTGCGCCAGTTCGTTGCGGAACTGGCCCTTGATGCCGCCTTCGCCCACGCCTTTATCCAGCCCGGCGATGTCCACGTACGTGACCTGGGTATACGTCGTCTTTTTCGGTTTGTACAACGCGCTCAGGCGATCGACGCGTTTATCCGGCACGTTGACGACGGCGGTATGAATCTCGAAGCGGCCCCCGGCTGCCGCAGCCGTTTCCAGGCTGCTGCCGGTAAGCGCGTTAAAAATCGTCGTTTTGCCGCTGTTTGGCAGGCCGATGATACCCAATCGCATAATGTTTACTCACCCGTTGCTTGTGAAAATCAGCGGGTTCAGTATATCGGAGAATTGGGCTGGCTTGAAGGTAAAACTTAGAGGCCGCGCAGCCGGGCAATCAGGCGCTGGACCATGCTGCGGGTGGGCGGCTCATAGGGGGACTGCTCGCGCGCCAGTTCACGCAGGCGCATGATCTCGGCCAGCAGGGTGACGCGGTGGACGGTTTCGCTGTTGATGTAGTACCACTGGCCGCCGATATGCCGCACACGAGGCTCGCGGCCATAGACACGGCGGAAGGCGCGTTCGTAACTATCCACAATCAGATTGGGGGTCAGGGTTGGATCGTCAGGGGTCATAACCCGGTTTGCGACCATGTCTGGACATCCTTTCCTGATTATCGCCGAATGAGCCTTACAGACACCTTACCGGAGGTTCCGATTTGGGAAAAATTTCATTTAGTATTCTAGCATGTCCGAGACTCGCACACCAATAGGACTTCCTAACCATTTGCAAACTTCGGCGTTGGTTTCAGCGCAGGTCAGCCGTCAGCCAGCAAGCAGGCGGCGGTCCAGCAGCCTGAGTCGATCTCCCAATATACTGTTTTTACTTCAATGGACTCCAGACAGGAGGGGGAACCAATGCCTCGTACAAGAGTTTTCGTGCTGGCGCTGCTGCTGCTTGTTCTGCTCATCGGCGGTGCAGCCCAGGCCAGCGATAGGCAGTCCAGCTATAATTGCGCGCAGCCCGGTCGTCTCAATATCGGCGGCACAGGCCGCGTGACCGTATATCCAAGTCTGCCCAACCGACTGCGGGCCTATCCGTCCTATTACGGCGCGGTCGTCGGCCAGATCCCGGCGGGCGGCCAGTTTTCGGTCGTGGGTGGGCCGCAGTGCGCTTCCGGCCTGCTGTGGTGGCAGGTCCGCTACAGTGGTCGCATCGGCTGGACCGCCGAGGGCGATGGTTATGCGACTTACTGGTTGGAGCCTGCATCCGCGCCGCCCCCACCC
>JAIOHO010000143.1 GCA_019912905.1 Anaerolineae bacterium | reverse complement strand
CAACCAGCGCGCCATTTGCAGCGGCTGGAGATACACGTAATCGACGTTGAGCGCAAAATGGTGCAGGAACGCCGCGCCGGTCGTCAGCGCGACCGCCAGCCCCGCGCCTACCAGACCATACACGCCGATTCGCAGGGGCACGACCTGCCGTGCCCTGACCACGCGGTCCCAAAACCAGTTGATCCCCCACCCCGCCGCCGGGAACAGCAGCGCCAGCAGCGGCATCTGGTAGCGCTTGAAATGCCAGAAGGCCGTATCCAGCGTGGCAATCGCCGCCATGCTTGCCAACAGCCACAGGATCAGCAGGACATTCACCAATCGATACTTGCGGCTGAACAGCCCGCCGATCAGAAACGCCAGCGCCAGCGGCCCGACCAGATAAGGCAGGTATAAGCCTTCGCGCGGACTGAACCCGGTCACAAATTCCGCCCACATGCGCGCAAAATTCTCGACGATCCGCCGCAGCACCTCATCCCAGTAGAATGGCACGGTGCCGAAAATCGACTTGACGGAGTTGCCCGTCGCCACCACCGAACCGGTCACGAGCAGGTTGACCAGCGGCTGCACAAACACCGCCAGGATGGGAATGACCAGCACCCAGTTTTTTCTTGGTCGGGGCGCAGCACGGTACACCCTGACCAACATGACCACCATTGCGATTCCGGCCAGGATTCCGCCTTCGGGCCGCGTCAGGGCCAGCAGCGCCGCGCTGACGACCAACCAGCCAAGTCGTTTGGCAACCACGCCGTACAGCGTCGCCAGGGTAAACAGAATCACCAGGCCGGTTTCCATGCCGCTCATGAAATGCCAGCTCACCGCACCGGTCAGCCCGAAGATGAGTGCCATCCCCACCGCCAACCCATTCGGCGCGTCATAGGCGCGCAGCAAGCGATAGATCAGAATCAGCGAGCCGAGCAGCGCCAGCGCGCCGATCATCAGCGCCCACAGACTGAGGTTCAGGCCCTGAAAACCGAGCAGGTAGCCAATCGCCAAAATGAACGGATACAGCAGGCTGGTTGCGCCGGAGGTCGGCGGCTGGCTGGGGTTGTAGATATACGGCTGACCGTGCGCCAGTTGTTTGGCGTACTGGAAGTGGATGTAGACATCATCGAGCGGCAGGACGAACGCCCCCCGCCCTGCTGCAAGGCTGGTCACGGCATAGGCCAGAAACACGAACCCGGCGACCCCACAGAACAGGAGCCAGATGAACAGAGAGCGCCGATCAGTCATCGACCGCACATGACCCACTCCGATAAACAAGTAGAGGCACAGCGCCTGTGCCCCTACCCGAGAATCATAGCCAATTTTCGGTTAATTGGAATACCCACCCGCGAAGGTGTCGATCATCAGCCGCACGTCCGGCCCCAGCGGATACAGGATCGGGCAGGTTGCGCCTGCGGCCACGTATTCGCGGACTTTCGCGCGCACTTCTTCCGGTGTGCCAGAGGCCGTAATCATCTGCACCACGTCGTCAGGGACCAGCCGCATCGCTTCTTCGATCTGTTCCTCGGTGGCGGGCCACGTCAGCACCTGGCCGATTTCGTCCAGCAGTTCCTGGCGGACGCCGCTGGCTTTCATGATATGCGGCTGCTGGCCGAGATACTGCGTCACCAGCTTGCGCGCGCCGTCCAGCGCCTTTTTGCGATCGGAATCGACCGAACAGACGACCAACTGCGGGCGGTCGATTTCATCCAGGGAGCGCCCGACGATGCGTGCGCCTTTTTCGAGCTGGGTCAGGGCCGTCTCGTTGTATCTGGGAGATACCAGATAATTGAGCACCGCGCCGTCGGCAATCTCGCCCGTGAGGGTCATCATCTGCGGGCCGGTCGCGCCGATGTAAATGGGCACATGGCGCGGTTCCTTGCGGCCATGCACCACGTCCAGCTCGACATCCGACAGATGCACAAATTCGCCGTGAAAGGTCACCCGTTCGCGGGCCAATAGGCTGCGCACGACCGTCACCACCTCGCGCATCGCCAGCAGCGGCTTCTGCCGGTTGATGCCTACCTTCTGCGCCAGCGGGTCCCACCAGGCACCGATGCCGCAGATAATGCGATCCGGGGCCAGGTCGTCCAGCGTCAGAAACGTCGCGGCGATGATGGCCGCATTGCGCGTCCAGTTATTGATCACCCCGGAGCCAATTTTGATGCGCCGCGTCGTGGCGGCAAAAGCCGCCATGGGCACAATGGCATCGCGCACGAGGCGGCTTTCGGCCTGCCATACCGCCTCGAAACCCCGCGACTCGGCATACTGAACATATTGGATGGCGTCCTGAAGCGGATGCGCATCCTGCAAATAGAGTGCCACACGATCGGGCATAAGATTCTCCAAAAAGCGAGTTTAATCCGAAACAAAAAGCTGCTGAAAGTTGGTCTGTCGCGCCAGCCGCTTATAGGTATCCAGGTCGCTGGATACATCAATATCCAGGGCCAACTGCTCTGAATAATACGACTTGACGTCGATGTGCGCTTCTCGCGCATAAGCGACATGGCGCTGGTAACTGCCGGGACCATAGGCATACGGGATCACACCGGGCGGGCGCATGAACAGCGCGTTCGTCCCATCCCGATTCTGATCGGTTGCGATGACCACCGACGGAATGCCTTCACCCAGACGAATCATACTCACAATATCGTCTGAAGTGACCAGGGGCAAATCTGCTGGAAGCACCAGCACCGATTCGACCCACCAACTGGCAACCACCTGGGTCGCCCGCATCAATGCGGAATTGAGTTCGGGCGTGCCGGTTTCCTGGACCGTTTTGGCATCATAATCGCGCGCAATCGAAAGCGCCTTGCTGTCCCGGCTGATGACCAGGGTACCAATCACCTGGGGAACGTCGCGGACGACTTCCAATACATGTCGAAACATGCTTTCAGCCAGTTGACGGCGCTGCTCCGGGGTGAGCACGGCTGTCAGACGGCTCTTGGCGCGATTTAACGGTTTAACCGGGATGATAACCCATGTACTCATAAGCCTTGTGTACGCTCCCGATGGGCGGCTCAACGTTTCATCGGCCTGACCGATGGAACGCCGCCAGCGGGAATCGCACGCTACTCCTTTCCCAACTGATCTCATTCAATAACGACTATCTTGACATCAAACCTATGTTATGTACCTGCGGGTGAAGGGTCCCAGGAAATGACCCAATCGAGCACGCGCCGGGCCAGCACCGCCCGGTCCCCATCCGACTGCATCAACGTATCCATGCCAACCATGTGCACCGTTTCGCTGGATAACGCCCCATCACGCAAATCATACACAAATCCGTTGATCACACGCTGGTAGTACTGCACAATACTCAAAGCAGCTTGTTTGTATCCTAATTCTGCCATAAGTTTACTCGCAGGACCCTTAACAGCGGCCCCCTGAATAATTGGGGTTACGGCCACTCGCGGCACCGGGCGCGCCACCAGCGCATCATGCAGGCCAGGCACCGACAGAATGGGCATAATCGACAGCCAGGGGTTGGATGGCCCGAATAAAATTACGTCGGCACCGGCGATCGCTGCGGCAGCTTCGGCACTCAAGGCCGCCGCGTCAATCCCCTGGAGGCGCAGCACTTTGACGGTCGGCTCCCAGCGATACTTAACAAAATACTCCTGAAATTCCAGTTCGCCATATTCGACCGTATCGACCATAGTCGCCACTGGCGCGTCGGTCATCGGCAGGATCGTATGCGCAATGCCCAGCCGCGTCGTCAGATCGCGTGTCACCTCTGTCAGCCGTCGGCCTTCACGCAGTCCCTGCGTCCGCAGCAGATGCGTGGCAATATCGCGGTCGTGGATGCCGAACCAGGTGTCCTCCCCATAACGGCGCAGCCCTTGCAGGACACCATCCGTATCGCCTTCGATGCCCCAACCGGTAGCCGGATTCGCCAGGCCGGACAGGGTATACATGACCGTATCCAGGTCGGTGCAGACGCGCAGGCCATAATGCCAGAAATCGTCGCCGGTGTTGACGATCACCGTCAACTGCCCCGGCTCCAGAATCTGCGCCAGGCCGTGCGCAAGTTTGGCCCCGCCAACACCCCCGACCAGACACACGACTTTTAACGCCACAGCACACTTGCCTCCAATGGGCGGCGGGATTTGTCCCGCTCCTGGGCCGGATACCCCAGCGTAATCAAACCCTGCGGCTGCCAGTCTTCGGGCAGCTTCAGCGCAGCGCGCACCACATCCGGGCAAAACAGCGGCGCGCACATCCAACAGGCTCCTAACCCGGCATCATGCGCGGCAATCAGTAGATTCTGACCGGCCATCGCGGTACTCTGCACCGCCATCAGATACTCGGCCCGGCTGCGCTTCTCATCAGGATAAGCGTCCATATCGACCATCGTCAGGCCGATAACGATCAGGCAGGGTGCCGACGTGATGCGATCATAGGACCGGGCCACATCCGCCTCGATGACCACCTGGGGTGCCTGATCTGCCTCCAGGTCAGAGCGCAGCGCAGCGCCCATCGCACCGGCCAGTGTTTCTTTTTGCTCCTGACCTTCCACGACTGCAAAACGCCAGGGTTGACGATTGTGCGCCGACGGTGCCCACACCGCCGCCGTCAGCACACGCTCGATGAGGGCACGCGGCACCGGGTCAGGTCGATAGCGGCGCAGCGACCGGCGCGTGATCAGGACATCCAACAGCGGCGACTCGCAGGTTTCAGACACACGCCATCCTGTCTACCGGTACAGATCATGGTCGGGGTCCCGCTGCAAATCGCGGGCGCTGCCATCGACCGCCGGAAACCGGAGGCCGCGCACCAGCGTCACGGGGAGTCCTTCGGCCCCTTCGCCGCTGACCAACTGCGCCGTAGACGCAATCATGTCGGCGTAACCCTGCATACTGATGCGCAGCTCACGCCCAAACAAATCAGGCTGGCCGCGCAGATCGAGCACGGCGGGTAAGCCTGCCACACCAATGGCAACCCCGACCGTCCCGACTCGAAACGGTCTGCCGTGCGAATCGCTGATGATGATACCGACTTCGACGCCCGTGCGCTCACGCAGTTGCTCCCGCAGCCGCCGCGCGCTGGCATCCGGGTCAACCGGCAGCAGCAGCACGTACTCGCTGTAGCCGGGCACGTTCGACTGGTCGATCCCAGCATTGGCACTGATGAATCCCAGGCGGTGCTCAGTAATGAGGACATTGGGAGCCTGCCTCGAAATTGAGCGGCTCTCGCTCAGAATGAGTTCGACGATGCGCGGGTCCTTACCCACCTCGGCGGCGACCGCTTCCGCGCGCGCGCCGGGCTTCACCGCCGCCAACCGCACCAGACGGCCCTCAGACTTGGAGACAATCTTGGACGTGACCACCAGCACGTCGCCCGCTTGCAGGTTCAGCCCACCTGCCGCAAGCCCGTCCATCATCAACTGGACCAGGTCATCACCCGGTTCCACCAGCGGGATTCCGGGCAGCGTCGTAATCGTCAGCGTCACCGCGTCCACGCTACTGCACACCTGTGATACGGATGCCGCTGGCGGCGATGCTGTACTTGTGGTTGATGAACAACAGCACCGGAGTCAGCGCCTCGATCGCCACCGCGTTATCCAGCGGTCCGGCATGAATGCCGCGCATCCCGGCAGCCTGTGCCATCTTGATCACCTCTTCGCGCGCCGCAGGGTCATCGCCACAGATCAGCACGTCGCAGTCGATTTTGTGTTCGGGTTTGTTCAACTGCTCATAACTCACATTCTGGAACGCCGCGACGACCCGAACGCCGTCGCCCACCAGGGTCTGAGCTTCCAGCGCCGCCGCTTTACCCTCCGGTACGTGGACCCGGCGCACTTTGGGCGGCTTGAGCGGCACAGTAATGTCAACCAGAATTTTGCCTTGCAGCAAGTCCTTGACGCTTTCCAGCGTGGATTTGTGCGCGCTGTAAGGCACACTCAGCACCACGATGTCGGCCTCGGCTGCGGCGGCAGGGTTCTCTTTGCCCACCAGATAGTCGCCGCCAAGCTGCTTGTTCATCTCCGCCGCGCGGTCTGCCGCCCGCTGCGCATCGCGCGAGCCGATGATCACCTGATAGCCGCCCAGCGCCCAGCGCATCGCCAGCCCAGACCCTTCCTTACCTGTTCCGCCCAAAACGGCAACTACCATCAATGAGCCGCGATCTGTTGTCGTCATGCGATTCGTCGTCCTTCGTTGTGGGTCATTCTACCCGGAGGAGCCACCCCGTCAAGCATACCGCGAGTCTATCAGAAATGTCTAAGAAACCGCCGCATTCTGCTGGTAGCGTTCCCAGACGCGCGGGGCCAGCGCCAGGGCTTCTTCGGCAATCGCCCGTTCATTCAGAGTCAGCAGTTGGCGATCCCACATCAACATGCGTCCCTGCACCATCGTCGCCGTCACTATCGACGCTTCGAAGCAGAACAGGATGTGCCAGGGCAGATTCCCAGCCAGCACTGGCGTGAACGGCTGGTAATCGACCAGGATGAGATCCGCACATGCACCCACACTGTTTTCACCCAGACGAGCGCCCTCGCAAAACTGCTCAACAAG
>JAIOHO010000142.1 GCA_019912905.1 Anaerolineae bacterium | reverse complement strand
CAACAAGGTGTCGTGCTTTCCCGAAATCGCCGGGGATGGGGCCTTTCTGGTCGAACCGGGCAACGCGCGCGAGATGGCCGGGGCGATCCTGGCGCTGCTCAATCAGGAACCGCTGCGCCAGAGCATGATCAACGCTGGGCTGGCGCGGGCCACGCATTTTAGCTGGCGCAAAACCGCCAGCGAGACCCTCGCTGTCTACGAACACGTGATGGGGATGTAAGCACGGCATGCCGTGCCCCTACCGGTTTACGGATCGGGGGTCAGGGTGAAAAGTGCCGAACGGTCTCTGAGCGTCAGCCAGCGGGTGGCCGCTAATCCGCCGCCTGGTCGTCCACAGTCTCGTCATCCTGATTGTGCAGAAACAGGCTGAGATCGACGGTGTAATGCGCGGTGGGGTTTATCGGATAGGGGTCCATCGGGCCGCTGTCTGCGCCCATCATGGCGCGGATCGCTTCCATTTCCATGGTAGTCAGCGTGCCCATGACGTCCTGTTCGGCATCCACATCTTCTTTGGCGAAGGCGCGGTGAAAGGCAATCCACTGGAACTGCTGGTTGGACAGGTTCGCCATGAGCAGCGTGCCGGGATTGAACACGGTCGAGGCCAGGTCGCTGCCGCGCACCAGCAGCAGGTTGCCCATCAACAGGCCGACGCCCACCCACTGCCCGGCGGTCAGGCGGTCGCCCAGCAGCACGAAGGCCAGGGCCAGCGCGACGCCGATTTCCGCGATTGCCAGGATCGCGGTTTGCAGGCTGCCGAGCAGCTTCACCCCGGAGAACATCGCCAGCCGTGAGATGGCCGTCGTCACGCCCAGGATAAAGATCGGCGTGGCGGCGACTTCGAGGATGTGCCCAACGTTCTGAGCCGAAGTCACCAGCCAGACCATGATGACGATCACACCCATCGTCGTCAGCACATACAACGTCACCGTCGGTGAGGGCATTTCCCAAAGCACGTAGCGGCTGAGGATCATGGTGCCCGCGAACATCAGGGCATTGCCGAGCATCAACCCGACGCCGAGCCAGTTGACCGGCTTATAACCGAAGCCCGTCAGGATGATCAGGGCCAGCAGCGCCAGCGCAACCCGCACAATCGAGCGCCGGTCCAGCCGTTCCCCCGACAGGCGCACCAGCAGCACAGCGAATACCAGGTACATCCCATTAAGCAGCTGCGTCAGCGAGGCATCCAGCATCCCCAGGCCGGCATAATAAAACAGCGAGCCGATGCCGTTGACCACGCCGATGACCACGCAGCCGAACAAGCCTGCCGGATAGATATAGATAAAGCGGCGAAAGAAGATGAGGTAGACGACCCACAGCAGCCCGACGGCGATGGCGGTGCGGATGGCGGCCACGCTGAACGAGTCCGCCCCGGCATTAATGGCGATCTTCCCAAAGATGGGGGCCATGCCCAGGAACACAGGGGTCAAAAAGGCGGCCATGACGCCGCCCATCGGGACTCTGGATTCGTTCATCCGGCGTTACCCCGCGTGCTCGCTGGACTCTGAAATGACGGGCAGCACGACGATAAACTCACTGCCCGGCAGTCGTTCCGGGTCGAACCCTGGGCTTTCCACGCGGATGCTGCCGCCGTGCGCTTCGATCACGGCTTTACAGACCGCCAGCCCCAGCCCTAATCCGCCGCCCCGGTAGGCCGTCTTGCTGGTCGAATGCAGCAGCGTGTCCTCGGCGGTATGGAAGCGGTCGAAGATGCGCGTTTGCTCGTCCCGCGCTACACCGATGCCGGTGTCTTTGATGCGGATGCAGATGTCGTCCTCGCCGCCGGTCGCCGTGATGGTGATGTGACCATCGTCCGGCGTGTATTTGATGGCATTGCTGATCAGATTGCCGATCGCCAGCGTCAGCAGTTCGCCGTCACCGAGCAGTTTGCGCGGCCATCCGGTCGGGTCGAAGGTCACATGCTGGTGACGCTTCTGAAAAGCGGCCTCATACTGTTTGAGGACTTTCTGCATCATCGTCACCAGATTCACAGGGCCAATCGACATGTCGATCTGATGCGTCATGATGCGGCTGACGGTCACGATTTCGTTGACGATGACCTGCATGCGTTCGACGGCCTCGACCAGTCCGTGCGCCAGACTCTGCGCGGTTTCGTCCTGCCTGAGTACGGGTTTCAGCGTCGGGCTGTCTTCCAGCAGGCGGCTGTAGCCGTAGACCAGGGTCAGCGGCGTGCGCAGTTCATGAGCGGTGAGCTGGATGAAGCTGTCTTTCATTTTGTCCAGGCGGCGCAGCTTGTCGTTGGTGCGCTCCAGTTCGCGGATGCGCGCTTCCAGCCGGGTGACGACTTCGTGCGTATACCGTTTCTGTGCATCCGCCAGCCGCTCGGCGTCGAGCAGATCCTGCGCGCCGTTGAGGTAATGTTCGATCTGGCCGGGCAGCGCTTCAACATCGATCGGCTTGGTGAGGTAGCCCGTGATCCCGGCGGCCATCGTCACTTCCCGCTGTTCGTCCAGCGTCTGTGCGGTGAGGGCGACGATAGGCACATGGCGCAGGTGTGGCTCGCCGCGCAGCATGGTGGTGACTTCGCGCCCGCTGATGTCCGGCAGGTTGATGTCCGTCAGAATCATATCCAGTTCGGTCGCGCGGGCGATGTCCACGCCTTCCAGCCCACAGGCGGCGACGTGTACCTCATAGCCCGCAAAACGCAGGGTCCGTTCGACCAGGGTGCGGCTGGCCGGATCATCCTCGATATACAGGATCGTTTTGGCACCGGTCACCCCGCGTTACTCCAGTTTGCTGACGAGGCTTTCGACAAACTCCTCGTCGATAAAGGATCCTTTTTGCAGCAGCATATTGATCTGCCCGCTCAGGCGCGCGCGTTCCTTGGCTGTCAGTTCTTTGGCCGTGACGACGACGATCGGGATGCGGGTCATGCCCGAATCGGCCTTCATCGTGTCGATGACGGTGAAACCATCCACGTTGGGCATCATCAGGTCGGTAATGACCAGATCGGGCCGGATCTGGCGCACCATTTCGATGCCCTGGCCGCCTTCGTGGGCGACATGAACCTCATAGCTGCCCTTCGCTTCCAGAATACGCTTGATGAGGCGGGCGGCGTCCTGATTGTCCTCGATGACGACGATTCGCTTGACCAGCGAATCGACCTGTTCCAGCGCGGAAAGTAGCCCTTCTTCCGGCAGCACCGGCTGCGGCGATTTGACCGACAGATCAACCGATCGCTGCCACTGCTCGTCCAGAATCTGCGTTTCCACCGGCATGGTATGGCCGGAGACATTGACGACCACCACGTCATCGGGCTTGATGATGCCTTTCTGCACCATCTTGAACAGGCCCGCAAAGGTGACCCCGGTGGCTGGCTCGACTGAAAGCCCGTCATTGCGTGCCAGGATGCGGATGGCATTGAAGGCTTCCTCGTCATTGGCGCTGACGAAGTGCCCGCCGTAGTCCTGGGTATAGTCATAGAGCATTTCGTAGGCCCGGCCCGGGTTGCCAGTTGCCAGCGTGGAGATGATGGTCTGTGGGTTTTCGATGGGTGTGGCGATGCGCTGGCCGCGCTGGAAGGCTTCGACCATCGGCGCGCAGCCGCTCCAGGACCTGAATAACGTCATCAGCCTGGGGGAAGGCGGCACTCCGCTCATCAAGTCGCGCGCACTGGCAGCCAGCCTGGGCCTGCGGCACCTGTATCTCAAAGCCGAGCGCCAGGGGCCGACCGGCAGTTTCAAGGACCGGCAGGCGACGGTGGCGCTGTCTGTGCTGCGCGAGATGGGCATCGACGAACTGGTGGTCGCCAGTACCGGCAATGTCGCCATCTCCTACGCCGCCTATGGCGCACGGGCAGGCATCAAGGTGTGGGCCTTCTTCCCCAGCCTGGCCCCCGGCGACAAGATGCGCGAGGCGGCCATCTACGGCGC
>JAIOHO010000141.1 GCA_019912905.1 Anaerolineae bacterium | reverse complement strand
GGTTGTATCTGGTGCTGCTCCCACTGCTGTTCATTACGCTGTTTCAGGTCCTCATGCCGTTCATCTTCGATCAGGGACCGTTCGTCGGGCTTCAGCAGACTCAGCTTGCCCAGTCGGGTCAGTGGCTGGCGGTGGTGGCGGTCAGCGGCTTTCTGGTGCTGGCGATCTACCAACTGGTCGAGCGCACCGGCTGGCGACATCTGCGTGGGATGTTTGCGGTCGCGGTATTCGGCGTGCTCAGTTTGCTGACCGCGCGCTCGGCGCTGATGGCGTCGTTTATCAATTACGACCTGGCGACGGAATATCTGGTGTATGCCCATGCTGCGCCTGCCGTCAAAACCGTTTTGAACGAACTCGAAGAACTCAGCCTGCGCACCACCGATGGTTATGATCTGGACTTCGCCTATGATAACGAAGTCTCGTGGCCGTACAGCTGGTATTTCCGCCATTTCCCCAACGCGCATTATTTCGGCAGCAGCCCCAGCCGCCCGGTGCTTGATCAGGCTGTAGCCGTCGTGGTCGGCGAGGCTAACCGCGCGGCGGTCGAGCCGCTGCTGGAAGATCGTTACTATCACTTCGAATACATCCGCCTGTGGTGGCCGATGCAGGATTATTTCAACCTGACACCAGAGCGCTTCGCTCATGCCCTGGACTTCTCGCCGGAAAACCCGAATGCCTCGCTGCTGCGGCGCGGGCTGTTCGACATCTGGTGGTCGCGGGATTATTCCACCTATGGTCAGGCCGTCAATCGTACCTTCGACGTCACCCAATGGCCGGTATCCGACCGCATGCACTTTTACGTGCGCAAGGATGTGGCCGCCCAGATCTGGAATCTGGGCATCGGTGAGGGCGGCGTGAAGAATCCCCTGAATGAACTTGAGGTGAACGTCTGCAATACCAACTGGCAGCTTATGGCAGCGGATACCATCATCGGCACGAGCGGCTCGGAACTGGGACAGCTCAATCGTCCGGTGGGGGTAGCGGTCGGTGCGGATGGCACGCTGTATGTCGCCGAAGAAACCAACAATCGCATCTCCGAGTTTACCGCCGATGGCGCATTCCTGCGCACAATCGCCGAGGATAATGGGGTCGTCTTCAGCCGCCCGAACAGCGTCGCCGTGGGGCCGGATGGCAACCTCTACGTGGCGGACACCTGGAATTATCAGGTGCAGGTGCTGTCGCCTGACGGCCAGCCGATCACGCGATGGGGCGAACGCGGCGAGTATGGTCAGGCGGCACAGGCTGAACCGGTGAACGGCTTCTGGGGGCCGCGTGACATCGCGGTCGATCCCAGCGGCAACGTCTATGTGGCGGATACGGGCAATAAGCGAATCCGCGTGTACACGTCAGGCGGCGAGTACCTGCGCGACATCGGCTCCAGCGGCAGCGGTCCCGGGCAGTTGGATGAACCTTCGGGCATCGCGATTCACCCGGATGGCCGCCTGTTCGTGGCCGATTACTGGAACCGGCGTATCTCCGTGTTTAATATCGACGGCACGTTCATGTACACCTTCCCGGTGCGGGGCTGGTACGACGAGCAGGGCAACCGGCCTTATGTCGCCGTGGATGTGGCCCGCGATCAGGTTTATGTGACCGACCCGGATGCCGGGCGCGTGCTGGTCTATAACACACTGGGCGAATGCCTGGGGTCGTTCGGTCAGGCCAGCCGCGAAGGTTTCGACGCGACCCAGTTCCGCACGACGGCAGGCATCACGGTGGGGGCCGACGGGCAGATTTACATCGCCGATTCGGGAACAGGTCGGGTGCTGCGCTTCCCACCCTTCGAGGCTGGCACTGCGCCTGCTGTGCAGGACTCGGGGGCATCTGGCGGCCTCCCGCTCCAGTTGGATGAAGTCACGGACGAGGTCGGTTCAGGCGTCGAAGCGACCGAGCCGGTCGAAGCAGCAGGATAGGTCCGTTTCAGGCGCGCAAACAACTTGTCAGGCGCGATGGTTTGTGCTAAACTGGGAGGGGTGAAAGTGGGGCTAAGACCCCACTTTTGTTCGTATTGATCCTACTTTCCATCCCGGCCCACTTCAGTATCCCTGAATATCTCAGGAGTTAGAAACAGGAATTATGAGAAGCGAATTCGAACTCGCCTTCAACGAGATCACCGAGTTGAGGTCTTTGCCGCGCGAAGTCGTCCTGGAGGCTTTGCAGACGGCGCTCGTGTCTGCTTACCGCCGCGATACAGGGGCCAGCGCAGCGCAGCGGGTTGAAGCGGATATTGACCCGGCGACGGGTCGGCCACGAATTTTTGTCGAGAAAGAAGTGGTCGAATCCGTCGAAAATCCGCGGACCGAGGTTGATCTGGAGAGGGCGCGCTTTTACGACCCGGAAGCGCAGCTTGGCGATATGGTGATGGTGCAGGTGCAGCGGACGACCAAAAAATTTGGCCGCATCGCGGCGCAGACCGCCAAGCAGGTCATTCTGCAAAAAATTCGAGAGGCCGAACGCAACTCGCTGTACGAAGAATTCGTCGAACGCGAAGGCGACTTGATTAACGGCACGGTACAAAGCGTCAACGCGCATCTCGTGACGCTCAGTTTGGGCCGGGCTGAGGCAATTATGCCACGCGTCCAGCAGATCCCCGGCGAACGCTATCGCCCGCATGACAAGCTGCGGACGTATGTGCTGGAGGTCAAGCGGGGGAGCGGTGGCCCGCAGATCATCGTCAGCCGCAGCCATCGCAATATGCTGCGCCGTCTTCTGGAATATGAAGTTCCGGAAATTTACAACGGGCAGGTCGAAATTAAAAATATCGCCCGCGAAGCTGGCTACCGGTCGAAGGTGGCTGTCGCGGCTCTGCAAGAGGGCATCGACCCGGTGGGTGCGTGTGTCGGGATGCGCGGGATGCGCATTCAGAACATCGTCAAAGAACTGCATGACGAAAAAATCGACGTCATCGAATGGGTGAATGATCAGCAGATTTTCATCGCCAAGGCGCTCAGCCCGGCGCGGGTCAACGGCGTCTACCTGGATGATGATCCCGATACTGGACGCACCGCAGTCGTGATCGTGCCGGATGACCAGCTTTCGCTGGCGATCGGGCGTGAAGGGCAGAATGCACGCCTGGCAGCCAAATTGACCGGCTGGCGGATCGACATCAAGAGTGTCGCGGAAGCGGTTCAGGATGCTCTGAGCCGTCTGGGAGTGCCGCCGCTGGCAGAACTGACCAACACGCATCCCGATCTGCTGAACGAAATCGAGCGGATCATGGAAAAGCGGGCGGCCAACCGCACCGTGATGCCCGAAGAATTTTCTACTCTGGCCCAATTTGCCGATTTGACCGAGCGCCGTTCGATGAGCCAGCGCGAACTGAAGCGCAAAGCGCGGCAGACTGAGATCAATGCCGTCAAATCGACCCTCCCGCAAGGGGCGTTCGAACTGGGTATTGATGCGCTTGATCTGCCCGAAGCGGTCGTCGAGGCGCTGCAACCGCTGGAAAATGTCGGCGAAATCATGTGGCGCTTCCTGCTTGATGAAGGGTCGCTGCACAAACTGCTGGCGCGTCTGCCTGCCGACTCGTTCGCCAAACTGCAATCCGCACTGGATCGCGTCGTGATTCCAGAAGTCGTCGAGACTCTCGTGGAGGAACGGACCCGGACCCAGGCAGAAGCAGTCGAGCCGGGAGCCGAGGAAGAGACTCCGATCGAGGCTTCCGTGGCAGCCCCCGAGACGACCGAAGTACCGGAAGAAGTTCCGACTGCTTTTGGTGATGAGGTAATCGAGCAGTTTGTGGAGACGCCGGAAGAGGCAGCGGCCAGCCGCGCCAAGCCTCGTAAAGAAGAGGTCGCGTTCGAAGAAGTCGAATCCGAGGATGATGACGACTTCGACTTTGAAGGCCCTGGCACCGACGCCGAACGCAAGAAAAAGAAAGACCGGCAGAAGCGTCGTCAGCTCGTGTTCGACGAGAAGTCGGGTGAAGTGGTGGCTCGCCGCCGCCGCAAAGGTGGGCGCACCCGTGATGACTGGGATGACTTTCTCGATTAGGTGGAGAGATGAGCGGGAAACAGCTCCAGCACAGGCGGCCTACGCCGCAGCGTACCTGTGTCGTCTGTCATGAGAAACACGATAAACGTTTGCTGGTGCGGGTCGTGAACACTGCCCACGGCATCCAGATCGACCCGACTGGCAAATTAGAGGGACGCGGCGCATATCTGTGTGGCAGCAGTTCCTGCTGGGACCGAGCAATCCAGGGTCAGGCTCTCGGTAACGCATTGCGGATGGCATTGACCGATGAAGATCGTAACCGCCTGCAACAGGCGCGACCGTAACGACAATGGCTGATACCATGTTGAGGATACGGCCAAACGACAGTTTTATAATTGCAGCGCGATGGGCTAAATGATCGGACTCCGGTAGTCTTTTCTGAACCCATCGCCTGACAACATGTGGAGGCAACGATGGCTAAGGAAAAGCAAATCATTCTTGTACCGGATTATATTACTGTTCGCGAGCTGGCCGAACTGATCGAGGCCAGCCCGATTGAAGTGATGAAGCAGTTGATTGCCAACGGCATCATGGCTTCGATCAACCAGCAGGTCGATTTCGATACTGCCGCAATCGTCATCGAAGAAATGGGTTTCGAGGCGCAGTCTGAAAGCGCGCTGGCGGCCCAGGTCAAGCACGAAGAAGCGGCCAAGGCCCAGGGCTGGCGGCAGCTATATGCCGTCGAAAAGCCTGAAAACCTCGTGGTGCGCCCTCCTATCGTGACCATCCTCGGTCATGTCGATCATGGCAAGACTACCCTGCTCGATACCATCCGTAAAACCAGCGTGGCCGAAGGCGAGGCCGGTGGCATCACCCAGCACATTGGTGCCTATCGCGCCCGGCACAATGGACGCTTCATCACGTTTCTGGACACACCCGGCCACGAGGCGTTTACCGCCATGCGCGCGCGTGGTGCCCAGGGAGCGGACATTGCGGTGCTGGTGGTGGCTGCTGATGACGGGGTGATGCACACGACCCGCGAGGCCATCAACCATGCAAGAGCGGCCAATGTGCCCATCATCGTCGCCATCACCAAGGTGGACAAGCGCAACGCCAATATCGAACGTGTGAAACAGCAGCTGGCTGAACTCGATCTCGTGCCGGATGAGTGGGATGGTAATACGCTGGTCGTGCCGGTGTCTGCCATCCAGGGCGAGGGGATTGACGATCTGCTGGAGGCTATTCTGCTGTTGGCCGATGACAGCAGTATTGTCGCCAACCCGAATGCGGACCCCGCCGGGGTGGTGCTGGAAGCTAACGTGGAACCCAATCGCGGCGTGCTGGCGACTCTGCTGGTGCTCAACGGCGATCTGAAGCGCGGCGACACGATTATTGCTGGCAATACGTATGGCCGCATCAAAGCGATGTTTGACGAAACCGGTGCGCCGGTCCAGGAAGCCGGCCCTTCGACTCCCGTCGAGGTGATGGGGCTGAACGATATGCCGGAACCGGGCGACAGCTTTGAGACGGTCAAGAACGAAAAAGCTGCCCGCCAGGTCATCGACGAGCGCGCCTCCAACACCGTTGAGACGCTGGCCGCCCGCGCGCCGATTACGCTTCAGGATGTCTTTGCGCAAATCTCCAGCGGCCATGCCAAAGAACTTACGCTGATCCTCAAGACCGATTACCAGGGCACGCTTCAGCCCATCGTCAGTTCGCTGGAGAATGTGTCCGCCAATAACCCCGAAGGCATCAAAATCAACATCCTGTCGGCAGACACCGGCAACATTGGTGAAAATGACGTCATGCTGGCGAGCGCTTCAGGAGCCATCATCATCGGCTTCAATGTGGACATCGACAATCCCGCCCGCCGCTCTGCCGACTCTCAGGGTGTGGACATCCGTCTTTACCAGGTGATCTACAAGCTGCTCGAAGATGTCGAACTGGCGCTGCAAGGCATGCTCGAACCGAAGTACGCCGACAAAATCATCGGCACGGCAGAGGTG
>JAIOHO010000140.1 GCA_019912905.1 Anaerolineae bacterium | reverse complement strand
CTTTGGCAGCGGCTGTTCGCCTTTATTGGTCCGCCTTTTCCTGGGCTTCTTCATATTCTTTCTCCTGTCCTGTCATCACCTCTTGGATTGTAACGACACAACCGTATGCACGAAAGGAAAACAACCAATGAGCCGCACACTTGTTTTGACCAACCACAAGGGTGGTGTGGGCAAATCCACCTCCGCTACCAATATCGCCTTCGGGCTGGTGCAAGTCCTGCGCTCGGCAGGTGCGCCTAATCCCCGCGTCCTGCTGGTGGATACTGACTCGCAGGGACACGCCACACTCGTGACCACAGGCAGTAAAGATTACGGCACACACGACAGCCTGTACAGCGTATTGATGGCGGATCGTAAAGACGCACCGCGTGTACTGACCGAGTGCATCAGACCCAGCAACTGGGACAATGACCTGCACGTTCTACCTGCCTCTGCTCTGCTGGAAAGCGCCGAACGCGAATTGATCGGTGTCGCTGGTGCACCTTACCGCCTGGCTGATCCGCTGAGCAAGATCGCGCATCAGTATGCGGCGATTGTTGTCGATACCCGCCCCTCCTTCTCACTCATGACCGAAATGGCACTCCTGGCGGCCACCGATGCCATCATTCCGGTCGAGCCGCGTTACCTGGAAACTATTGGTCTGATGTCGGCGCTTCAGAAGATCAACGCCATCCGTGAGGGCTGGCGGCATCCGAATCTGCGGGTTAGCGGCATCCTCGTTACCAAGATGGACCGGCGTGTGCGCGGACACAACCAACTGCTGGAAGAACTCCAGGCACACAGCATTCTGGGACGGCTCATCTGTGGCGTGATCCCTGCCAATGAAGCCGTGACCTATTCGCACCACCGCAACCAGAGTCTGTTCATGTATGATCCCCGCGCCGCCGCCAGCAAGGCCTATGCCCAATTGGTCGGCAGACTCGCCCGCCAGTTCTTTAGCAAACGAGGTGAATGATGAGCCACAACAAACGCATCAACGAGAACCTTCTAGAAAATGTTGCTTTGGATATGTTCGGTGGTGATGAGGTCACCCATTTTCAAGATGATGGACTGCGGGTGGAGTACATCCTGCTCGACCTGGTGCGTCCTGACCCGTTGCAGCCGCGCCGGGTACTGCCGGAACACGTCTACTGGGCCTTCCACAGCCATGAGATCACACCGTCGCAGGCCTTGCGTGAGTTAATCCAAGCGGCGCAGTTGGCCGCTCAACAGCACGGGCGACCGTTCAAAAATGTGCTGGCATTATTAGGAGATCAGGACGATGAACTCCCTCACTTCTCGCCAGAAGAACAGCTTGTACGCGATCTCGTCAATCTGGCGGTGACTATCCGCGACGACGGGCAGGTCAACCCGCTGACGGTGGTCGAAGTGTCGCAAGGTGTCGTGCAACAATATCGCATTGAAACCGGTGAGCGCCGTTACTGGGCCACCTGGTTACTACGCGATTATATTCCTGGTTATGAGAGTGACGGCACCATCCCCTGCATCATCATTCCAGGTGAACGAGCATCCGCTTTCCGCCAGGCACGCGAGAACACAGCTCGCTCCGGCTTATCCGCGATAGCGTTGGCGCGTCAGGCGGCACTGCTGTTGCTGGCGGTGCATGGCTATGACATTCCTGACGGACCAGTGACGCTCGATTTCTACCGGCAGGCGCTTGACCT
>JAIOHO010000139.1 GCA_019912905.1 Anaerolineae bacterium | reverse complement strand
GCTTGCCCATGAGGTCCTCATTTCTGTGCTGCGCCCATCATACCACGCAGGCGAAATTCACAGAGAATTCAGCAATGTGAACCCCATCTGAAAGGGTAATGTGCTTTAATAAATTTACGGATTTTAGGAGTGTGAAAAATGTCAACGCACCCGGATCGCTGGATTGAAATGCAGTTTGATGGCACGGACGCCCTGCGCATCGAACTCAACCGCCGTGGGCATTTATGGCACGGGAGCGCGTCCCGCCTTGTCAGTCGCAGCGCGGTCGAGCGCGGCCCGTTGGCGACGGTGATCGGGGCAGATTTCGAGGCGGTCCGGCATCAGGTGATCCGCACGGCCCACCACGCCCTCAAACACTGAGACAGTCTCGCCCGATCATTATGGTTTATGGCGATCAGGAAACGCTCGATTCCGGGATTGAGGATTCATCTCCACGACAGCCCGCCGCAGTTACTCCTCGTTGTGGCGGTCCGCGAGAAAGTAGAGATACATACGCAGCTGTCCCAGGCGAATCTCGTCGGCGTTATGGATCAGGGTCAGTTCGTTCGGTTTTAGCGGCTGGCCGTTGAGGAAGGTCCCGTTGACGCTGTCGGCATCCTGAATATAGAGAAGATCATTTTTACGATGCAGGTAAGCATGGACGCGGGACACGCCAAAATCGATGGCGCTGTAGCGGCTGAGGTCGATGTGGGTGCGGTTGGTGGATGTCGCCGAGCGCCCCAGCGAAACGGGGTCTTTGATCGTCAGCGTCAGGGGAGTCTCGCTGTGCCCGGCAATGAACAGGACAGCGGCATCATGGCGCGATTCCGGGGCGATGGCCTGAAGTGGGGCTGTGCCCGGGAGGTGGCGTGTTAACAGGTGATCGGCCCCACCCTGGCGGCGGTGGATGATGGACGAAACCACCTGCTGCAATTCCTGGGCACTGACCGGCTTGCCGAGGAAAATGTCGGCCCCGGCCTCCAGCGCCTGAGCGACATTCTGCCTGGATTTGACGGCGCTGACCACGATCACCGGCGTACTGTTGCGTTCCACATCGCGGCGCACGTAGCGGCAGAATTCCAGGCCGTTCAGGTCTGGCAGCATCAGGTCGAGGATCACCGCGCTGGGTCGTTTCTGATTAAAAAGGCGAATGGCGCCGATCACGTCATGGGTGATGAGCGGCTTGTAACCCGCCCGATTCATGATCAGCGAGAGGATGTTGGCGACTTCGACATCATCTTCCACAATCAGGATGGGTTCACCACTGCCGGGATAGGTGCGGTTTTCCAGTTGAAGGTCTTCCTGCCGCTGGGAAACGCTGCCCTGGGTGGGCGAAATAATAGCCCGCACGTCGATCTTCATCCGTCCCAGACGCAGTTCATCTTCCTGTTTCAGCAGGTAGGGTTTGTCCGCCTCCAGGCGCGCACCATTGATAAACGTGCCGTTCCCGCTGTTGAGATCGGTCGCGTACAGGGCGCGGTCATCACCATGCAGCGACACATGCCGCCGGGATACGCCTGCCTGCTCTGCGCCATACGGTCCCAGATCAAGGTCGGGCTGGATGTCGCCATTTTTGTCGATCCGTCCGACGACGAGCGGCTTCTCCAGACGCATCTTGAGCGAAACCGGCATCTCCTCAGCACTGATCTCGATAACCCAGGGTGTTACTTCGGTCATGCAGTTTTTCCGAATAACCTCATTAAAAATAGTATAGCACAACCCCGATCTGAAAGTACCTTGAGCCTCTTCATTACAGAAGCAAACGTCTCTTACGGCAGCGCTTTGATGCGCTCGATCAGGCGGGATGTGCTGTGATCGGGTAGATAGTCGATGAGCACCACGCGCCCGCCATAGGCTTCAACGGTCGAGCGTTCCGGCAGAAATTTAGCGGCATAATCGCCCCCTTTGACATAAATATCCGGTTGCAGCGTCTCAATCAGGGCGATTGCGGTATCGTCCTCAAAAATGACTGCGGCACTCACGGGTTCGAGTGCAGCTAGCAGCCGGGCACGTTCGACTGCGGGAACCAGTGGGCGGCCTGCACCTTTTAAGCGGCGGGTGCTGGCGTCCCCGTTAAGGCCGACCCACAGCGCATCTCCCAGCGCGCGGGCTTTCTCCAGATAATCCAGATGGCCCACGTGCAGCAGGTCGAAGTGGCCGTTGGTCAGCACCAGGGTTTGTTGTGCGGCACGCAGATCCGCGCGCCGCTGCCGGGCAGTTTGGAGGTCGATGAGCATCCTACTCGCCTGAACCAGATCTTCATTTCTATTTTACCGCGTAGCGGCGATGAGGACCTTAATTTTTGTCTCTTGCAAGGAAAACGTGCGTAGGCTTATGATGAATTTAGGATGCGTGACGGATTGGGAGTAGTGGTATGCCAAAAACGGTAATCGTCTTGCCGACCTATAACGAGGCTGAAAATTTGCCGCTGATGGTGGATGCGTTGCTGGCGCTGCCGATTGCGAACCTGAACATCCTCGTGGTGGATGATAACTCGCCGGATGGCACCGGCCAGATTGCCGATACACTGGTCGAAACCCACAAAGGGCGTATGCACGTGCTGCATCGCGCGGCCAAAGAGGGCCTGGGAGCCGCCTACCGCGCCGGTTTTAAGCAGGCTCTGCGGCTGGATGCCGACTACATTATCCAGATGGACTGCGACTTTTCGCACCAGCCGAGCTACGTCCCGCTCATGGTTGAGGCTGCTGACCGGGCCGATCTGGTGCTTGGCTCTCGCTATGTCAAGGGCGGCGGCGTCGATGAGTCGTGGAGCATCTATCGCAAAGGGTTGAGCTGGTTTGCCAACGGGCTTTATGTGCGCACGCTGTTGAATGTACCCATCCGGGATGCGACTGGCGGCTTCAAATTGTGGCGGCGCGAAACCCTGATTGGATTAGACCTCGATCGGGTGCGCTCGAATGGTTATATCTTCCAGGTGGAGATGACCTATATCACCCATCGGCTTGGCTTCAGAATCACCGAGATTCCCATCTACTTTCCAGACCGGGAACGCGGCCATTCCAAGATGGGCATGAAGATCGCCGTCGAAGCCGCGCTGCGGGTCTGGCAGGTCCTGTATCGCTATCACGGCCTGACGCCCAATATGCGCCGGACAGAGGCTTACGGTTGACTGCGACGCCTGCTCGCCGGGCATGGAATGCCATTCGCGGTATAATGGCGCGCAGCAGTTGGATAGCGGATAAACCATGCAGAGCCGTCTTGAGCAAACGCGCATCTCACAACTGACTTCCACCTACAGCCCTGATGAGCCGCCGCGTCTGCCGCTCGATTTTGGCGATTACCTGTCCATTTTGTGGCGCTTAGACAAGCATGCCAATCATCCTGGCAAAGTCAAATACTACCGGCAGTGTGTCCAGGCGCTGGCTACGGCGCTCAACTTCCAGAATCGCAGTATTTACCGACTGGTCGAGATCACCCCCCCCGGCCAGCTTTACCGGCAGCTTCCGAATGCGCCCTATCGCGGCACGCATCACCTGATCGATGCTCACGATCGTAAGGCCGCTATCAGCCAGCTCGCCGACCTGCGCAACGATGTGCTGAAGATCGGCACCTATCAGGATCAATGGCCGGTCAGTTGGCCGGGCAGCGGAATCGTGGATACGGACCTGCGCGAGCGGGTGTTTGCCGTCCTGTTTACCGCCCTGCAAGGCCAGTTTGGTTCGTTCGGGCGGCTGCTGCTGGTCGTGGATATTGTGCTCTCGGACCTGCTGCTCGGTTTCCAGCAGGAGGCCCGGGAAGTCAAGCTCGAACGGCTCATCCAGGAGTTTCGCTACCCGGACCCGACCGATAACCAGGTGCGCTGGATGTATTACGGCGACGAAGAGTAAACACTCGCCCGCCGCCGCCTTCACGCCCTGCCGAACAGCAGCCGCAGCCCGCGCATAAAATCATCGAGCACACCCACCACAAACGAAATCACGATCAGTGCTGCCGCGACGAT
>JAIOHO010000138.1 GCA_019912905.1 Anaerolineae bacterium | reverse complement strand
ATCCCGACGCGCATCATCCCCAGCGAAAAATCCCCACCGACGACCGTTGCATCCGGCACGGCCCGCAGCGCTTCGAAGCCGATGTCGCCGGTTCCGGTGGCGAGATCCAGCAGTTTGCCACCGGCTGGCAGGTGTGCCTGCTGGACGACAAAACGCCGCCAGCGTAAATCCTGACCGCCGGTCATCAGCCGGTTCATGAGGTTATAGCGACCGGCAATGCGGTCGAACATATTCTGCACGTAAGCTGCGCGTGCCTCGCCTTGCAGATGGCTCATGACAGGTTCGTGTGATCTTTCGTTCGCGTGTCGGCAGTTGGCTGCTCGCCGCTATCCACGCACACTACTCCGCGATTATAGCGATGAAGCCGCTTACGATCCATGCGCAGACGATCAGCTTAAGGCGGTCTCAGGCATCGGCAGATTGGGGCAGCGGGCGCTTTGCCAGGATCGCCACCCAATCGCCCTGGGGACGGCGGGCGAACGGTTTCAGGCCGGTATGACGCAGCGCCGCTTCCACATCGGCGGCCTGTTCCGCGATGATGCCGCTGAAGATGCCGACACCCCCCGGTTGGATTACCTGACCGAGGTCTTCGTCGCACATGAGGATAATCACGCGGGCCAGGATATTGGCGGCCACCAGGTCGAAACGCTGGCCGGAATTGACGACGTTCTCCAGGCTGCCCTGCTGGACCGTGATGTGATCGGCGACGCCGCTGCGTGCAACGTTCTGCTGCGTGGCGGTCACGGCGATGGGATCGGTATCGACCGCCAGAATATGCGCCGCGCCAAGCTTGGCCGCCGCAATCGTCAGAATGCCGGAGCCGCAGCCCAGATCGAGGACCTGCGCGCCGGGCTTCACCAGATCTTCCAGCGCTTCCAGACAAAGCTGGGTGGTCGGGTGGGTGCCAGTGCCAAAAGCCATACCCGGGTCGAGCGAGATGACGATGTCGTCCGGGGCGGTTTCCATCTCGACCCATTCGGGACGGATGAGCAGCTTGCGTCCCAGGCGGATCGGACGGTAATTGACTTTCCAGGCTTCGGCCCAATCCGCTTCGTCGATGGTGCGGTAGCTTGGGACGGGCATCGGGTACATCATGCTCATGTGACCGAGCGCCGTGTCGAGCAGAAGTTTCGTTTCTTCCACGCGCCGATCCGCCGGGAAATAGGCCCGGATCGTCAGGCGCTGGGGCGGCTCGGCATGGCCGTCATCCCAGGCTTCCTGGGGAACATTCTCCTGTTCGATGGCGACCCCCTGGTAGCTGTAACGCTGGAGCAGCTCCGCCACCGCTTCGGCTGCTTCACCATCCACACTGAGTGTGACTTCGACCCATTGCATAGAGTTTAATGACCGCCTTTTTGATCGCCGGATCAGAACGCTGTTTCATGGAGTATGGGATGTGGGACAGTCGGATTTCAGGGCTGCTGCTCACCTGCGAAGAAGTCCATCACCCGCTCGAAAAAGCCGCGTCCGTTTTCGTGCTGCGGATGGATGTCCGTGCCGAGTGTCTTGCCCAGTTCTTCGAACAACTGCCGCTGCTGGTCGGTCAGGTGATTGGGAATGGCGACCTGCACGTAGACCAGTTGATCGCCGCGCCCGGAATTCGAACCATCGCTGCGCAGCCGGGGCATGCCTCTGCCGCGCAGCCGGAAGACCCGGCCTGTTTGCGTACCTGAGGGAATCGACAGATCGATTTCACCATCCACGGTGGGCACCCGCAGCACATCCCCTAGCGCGGCCTGGGCCACGTTGATGTTGATGTCGAGGATGATGTCGTTGTTGCGCCGCTTGAAGAACTCGTGCTCCTGCACGTCGATGACGACATACAGGTTGCCTTTAGGCGCGTTGGCGTCACCGGCATCCCCTTCGCCGCGCACCTGAATCTGCAAGCCTTCATGCACACCCGCCGGAATCTGAACGGTCAGGACCGCACGCTTGCGTTCACGTCCCTGGCCGCTGCAATTGCGGCAGGGGGAGTCGATGATTTCGCCCCGGCCCTGGCACTGGGGGCAGGTGGTGACGCGCACCATCGAGCCGAGAAATGTCTGCTGGACGTTGCGCACTTCGCCGCTGCCTTTACAGGTCGGGCAGCGCACCGGGGTGGTGCCGGGTTCGGCCCCGCTGCCCTGGCAGACACTGCACATTTCCTGCCGGTCCACTTCGATTTCTTTTTCGACCCCGAAGACCGACTCTTCAAAGGTGATCGTGACCTGGACCTTAATATCGCGGCCCGGGCGCGGACCCCGCCGGGCAGAATTCCGCGACGTGCCGGAAAAGCCATTAAAGAATTCCTCGAAGATTTCCTCAAATCCGGTCACGCCGCCCGCATAGCCGCCGCCAAAGCCATTGCCCTGGACCCCGGCATGACCAAAGCGGTCATAACGAGCGCGCTTGTCGTCGTCGGAAAGCACCTCGTAAGCTTCATTGATTTCTTTGAACCGTGCGTCCGCGTCAGCATGCTTGCTCACATCCGGGTGATATTCCCGCGCCAACTGGCGGAACGCCTTCTTGATGTCCGACTTGTCGGCTGTCCGGGTTACACCGAGTATCTCGTAGTAGTCTCGTGCCATCGCGCGCTATCCAGGTTCCCTTGATGTCAGAAGTGATCTGCACCGTGCAGAGTGTTGTGCAGATTGGGATGGTCATGTTTGCTGGGCATGACAGGTTTAATGATTCTACCAGTTGGATGTTAAAAAATCGCTAGAATCCAGGCGGGCAGGTGGAGTGCCTGCCCGTCATGATCGGTGCTGAATGCTTAGGCCTCGGTAAATTCGGCGTCCACGACGTCTTCATCATCCGAGCCGCTGTTCCCCTGGCCGCTGCCCGCGTTCGCTGCGCTTTCCTCGGAGGCTGGCTGCTGGTACATCTGGCCGCCCAGGGTCTGGATATACTGCGCCAGGGCTTCGGTGGCCGCCTTGATTTCGGCTTCATTGTCGCCTTCTTCGGCCCGGCGCACGGCAGCGATTTTCTCACGCGTCTGCTTTTTGGCATCTTCCGGCAGTTTCTCATCGAAGTCGCGCAGCAGCTTTTCCGCCGAGAAGACGGTGCTTTCCGCCTGATTCCTGATCTCCGCCGTTTCTTTGCGCCTGGAGTCTTCGGCGCGATGTTTTTCCGCCTCAGTCACCATCTTCTGGATTTCGGCTTCGCTCAGGCCGCTGCTGGCAGTGATGGTGATATGCTGCTGGCGGCCCGTGGCCTTATCCTGCGCAGTCACTTCGAGGATGCCGTTGGCGTCGATGTTGAAGATGACTTCGATCTGCGGCACGCCGCGCGGCGCAGGTGGGATGCCATCGAGGATGAAGCGGCCCAGCGACTTATTATCCCCTGCCATGGGGCGCTCACCCTGGACGACATGAATCTCGACCTGGGTCTGGTTGTCCGCCGCTGTCGAGTAAACCTGGCTTTTCTTGGTGGGGATGGTCGTGTTGCGTTCGATCATCGCTGTGGAGACGCCACCGAGCGTTTCGACGCTCAGAGTCAGTGGCGTCACATCGAGCAGCAGAATGTCCTTGACATCGCCGCCCAGGACACCAGCCTGAATCGCCGCGCCCATCGCCACCACTTCGTCCGGGTTGACGCCGCGGCTGGGTTCCTTGCCGAAGAAATTCTTCACGGCTTCCTGCACGGAGGGCATCCGAGTCATGCCGCCCACCAGGATGACCGCCTCAATTTCATTCTTGGACAAACCCGCATCCTTGAGCGCCTGCTCACAGGGTTTGATCGACCGGCGAATCAGACCTTCGACCAGATTCTCCAGCTTGGCGCGTGTCAGGGTCATGTTCAAATGCTTGGGGCCGCTGGCATCCGTCGTGACGAAGGGCAGGTTGATATCGGTGTTGAGCGTGCTCGAAAGCTCGATCTTGGCTTTTTCGGCAGCTTCTTTCAAACGCTGGAGCGCCTGACGATCCTGCTTCAGGTCGATGCCGCTGTCTTTCTTGAACTCCGCCGCGATCCAGTCGATGATGGCCTCGTCA
>JAIOHO010000137.1 GCA_019912905.1 Anaerolineae bacterium | reverse complement strand
GACGATGACCGTCACGCCGACAGACCCCGCCGATGTGCCCACGCCGACACCCGAGGGCTATCGCGCTGCCGG
The DNA here is from genome assembly GCA_019912905.1 of Anaerolineae bacterium. Classification (GTDB taxonomy): domain Bacteria; phylum Chloroflexota; class Anaerolineae; order Aggregatilineales; family Phototrophicaceae. Next base: position 3,492 of record JAIOHO010000137.1, on the reverse strand, counting down.
GACGATCTTCTACCTGTTCAACGACAATGCGATCGTCGAACTGGCAGGAGATGGTTCGTTCGAGGATCTGCTGCCCATCCCGCATATCGGACAGGTGCTTTCCGGCCTGGCACTGTCACCCGATGATCGCTGGCTGGCGTATGTCGCGCCCGGTTCAGGCAGCGCCCGCGAGGTGTTCATCACTGACCGTAAAGGGGCCGGGACCCGTCCGGTGTCTCAGCTTGGGTTTGGGGTGATGCTCGGCCCGGTCTGGAAGCCTGATGGCAGCGCGCTGGCCTTTATCGCCGCCCAGAGTCCCGAAGCACCGCGCGGCATCTATCTGGTGAATGCCGATGGCAGCGGCCTGCGCCCGCTGGTCCAACTGCCCAGCACCGACCTTTCGGACCTGGCCTGGAGTTCGGATGGGAACTGGTTGTTCTTCAGTAACCCCACGCTTTTTGCTGTGAACGCACAAACGGGCGAAATGACCGAATCGCTGACCCAGTTTACCGGTTATGGGCCGGATTTCAGCCCGGTCCACAGTCCGGCTAGACCCGAGTTGTATTACCTGAAGATGCGTTCTGACCTCAAGACAGGCGCGCGCGGGGGGGTAATTTCGTTTATCCTGACGTCGGCGCTGCCTGAAGTGCCGGTCGAGCGCCTCGGCGCGGAACTGTACGTCGATCGACTGCAATTCAGCCGCGACGGGGACTCCCTGCTCATCTCCGGCAGCCCAGGGATCTGGGTGCAGGATCAGACGGTGCAAACCGCCTCAAAAATCGTGGACGCTCCGGCGGTTGTGCCCCGGCCTACCTTTGACCCGGACGCCGGACGCGTGGCCTATGTCAGCCTGGATGGATTGGGAGTCGAACAGATTTTTGTGATTGGCCGCCAGGGTGGGGAGGCGACCCAACACACTTTTCATCAGGAAGGCACGATTCGGGATCTGCGCTGGGCTGCCGGTTAGTGCAGCACTCCCCTGAGCAGCGCTTCAAAATCGCGCGGCGGGATCGGCTTGGCGATGTAGGCGGCAAACCCCCCGGCCCGGATGCGCGGCAGCAGGTGGTTGATGATCTGACCGTCGGCGATGGCGATGACCGGCGTATTCTTGAGGTCCTGATCGTCGCGCAGCTTTTCGTAAATGGCAAATGAATCGCCGTCCGGCAGGTCCATATCCAGCAGGATAAAATCCGGTCGCAGGCGGCGGGCCTGCTGAAGCACGTTCGCCCCGGTGGTATTGCGTTTGTAGTGAATCTTCATGTTGCCCAGCAGCGAACTCAGGGCCAGTAAGTTGTGGGCATCGTCTTCGACAATCAAGGCTTGTTTATCTTCAAACACCGCGTTTTCCAATACGTTCAGCATCGTGATACCTCCATTTGCTATGACTGTATGAGGCTTGAATTCATTTGTCGATGCTTCGCGCGTTGTTTTGGGTAATATTTCATAAGGGTATTATTCTCGATCCTACTTTGATTGCGGCAGTGTCAAGTTATGAATTTTTTCGACGGCAGCCTCAATACTTCCCTCAGGGAGGAGAATTGCGGGGTGCTGTCCCTGGCCTTCCATGCTCACCAGACGGGCCGGGCTGTCGAGGTGACGCGCCAGATAAGCCGCGCTGTCCGGGTCGGTGCCGATCAGGACAATTAAGCCTTCACGCTCCGTTTCCGCGTCGATTCGGGCGCTGGGATACGCCTGGCTCAGAATCAGCCGGGCGACGTTAGCCTGCTCGACGCGCAGGAAAAAATCGAGTGTGCCGGGCGCAGCCTGGCCGACCATCGCGTCGATGCGCTCTTCAGCCAGCGCGCGCACGCCGTCGGAGGAATCGTGCTCGCTGCCGGTCACGTGAATGGCGCGGATCGGTTTACGGGCGATCAGAATGGGCAGGGCATCGCCTGGGGCCTGCGGCGCGGGCTGGATGTAGGTGCCCGGATGAGTCGGATTATGGATGCTGCGAATGAACACGGGAACCTGAGCTTCGATCGCCGGGGCGAGGGCGGATGCGGTCGGGACATTCAGGCCGTGGTGGGCCAGATCGGTCAGCAGGTCACTGGCGATGACCGGGACGGAGCGCGCGTCGGGGACCATCTGCGGGTCGGCGGTCAGAATGCCGTCCTGCTGGGTCATGATCCATAAGCCGGTGGCTGCGCTGCTGGCCGCCAGCAGGCCTCCGCTGACGTTCGCATCCGCCAGACGGGTGAGTTTGCCCTCCGGGGTGACGCCGCTGCCGCTGCCGATGATGACGATGTAGCCTTCCTCAAGCAGCGGAACCAGTTTATCCGCACAGCGCTGCCGGGTGGCGGCGACATCAGCCACCGCCGCCTGATAGGTCGCATCGGTGACGATCATCTCGCCGGCATGGACCACATGCACCCCACGATTTTGCAGGTGCCCGGCCAGCAAACGCGCCACCAGCCGTTCGCCGATGGCAAGAATTGTGGCCGCTTCTGCCGAGGTCGGGCTGCGGTTGATCATCGTTCGCCCCACCCAATTGTACGTTTCCAGGATGTCTGTCACGTCCTGAATCAGCAGCGCCCGATCTTTCGACTCCTGGACGAGCGTGCGGGCGATGCTGGTGTGCATGGACAGCAGTTTATTGTGAACGCGGCTGTAATTGCCCAACTGCGTACTTTCGTGCAGCAGGTTGGTGACGCCGGGCAGGGCGCTCACCACGGCAATCAGCGAGTCTCCGGCGCGCTGGTGCTGGACCAACACGTCGGCAGCCCTCGGCAGCGCAGCACCATCCTGCACGGCATCCGCGCTGAAACTCATCACGATGCGGTTGTTCATGTGGTGTTCCCGATTTGATTGGCATCAGAACTTAACATAAACAGTAATAAACGTCAATATTGCTCTGCGGTGGGTTTATGGCTATAGTCGGATGGGTAACGCCTCAATCAGGTAGCTAGGGTTCCGCTGGATGAATGGCCCAGGGCTGGACCGAGCGCTACAGTGATCCGCCATGAGGATGACCACCTGAGGGAATAAAATGCCGGAGGGGTAGGTTGATGCGATCCGTTCGCATGCCAATCGATCCAACCGGAGGTGGTATTTATGTTTTCTGCTCGCCTGACCGCGGTCTTTCAGGCCCTGCTGGTCACATTCATCTGGTCCGTCTCCTGGGTGCTCATCAAAATCGGGCTTCAGGGCATTCCCCCGCTGACCTTCGCCGGGCTGCGCTATACGCTGGCGTTTGGCTGCCTGCTGGTCTTCGGGCTGCGCTCACCCAGGGTGCGGCACGAACTGCGGCAGCTCAAGCGTGGCGACTGGCGTCAGCTCATCGGACTGGGGCTGGTCTTTTACGCGCTGACCCAGGGGGCACAGTTCGCCGGGTTGGTCTATCTGCCCTCGGCGACTCTCAGCCTGCTGCTCAACCTGACGCCGGTCGTCGTCGCCGGAATCGGCATCTTCACCCTGGGCGAACGCCCCAGCCGCAGCCAGGTTGCAGGTATCGCTCTGCTGGTGGGGGGTGTGCTGGTCTACTTCTACCCGGCCTCGTTCCCCTCGCAGCAGATC
>JAIOHO010000136.1 GCA_019912905.1 Anaerolineae bacterium | reverse complement strand
CACATCGGGCGTCGTCTCCACGATCATCGTGGCGGTGTTGTCGGGATTGCTCTCAGCCTGGACTCCTTCGGCACTGTGGGTGGCCTGTTCGAAGGCGCGCCCAAAGTCCATGACCGTCGCGAATCGATCCTGCGGATTTTTGGACATCGCCCGCTGGATAACGTATTCGATCTCGATTGGCAAACCCTTGCGCAGCACCAGTGGGCTGGTCGGCGTATCGTGCAGGTGCATATGCAGCAGCGCATAAGGAGTCGGCGCGTCGAAAGGCATCTGTCCGGTGACCAGCAGATAGGCCATCACCGCGAGCGCATACTGGTCAGTGGCCGCCGTCACCTCTTCCCCACGCCACTGTTCCGGGGCCATAAACAAGGGTGTGCCCAGCGTACTGCCGGTGCCGGTCAGGTTCGAGGTCGTGTCCAGCATCTTGGCGATGCCGAAGTCTACCAGGTAGGCGTTGCCGGCATCGTCAAACATGATATTGCTGGTCTTGATATCGCGGTGAATGACGCCGTGGCGGTGCGCATATTCCAGTCCGCTGGCGATCTGATTGATCAGGCGCACGATATCCGGCAGCGGCATTGGCGGCTCATCCTGTTCGCTGCGCCGGTGGATCCGCTCTTCCAGGGATCCGCCGGTCAGCAGGCGCATCACGATATAGCTGATTCCTTCTTCCGTGCCGAAGTCGATGATAGGCACGATATGGGCGTGTTCCAGGCTGGCCGCCGTATGCGCCTCACGGTTAAAGCGCTGGATGACATCATCCCGCGAGGCAAGGCGCAGAGAAATGACCTTGACGGCCACTTCACGCCGGAGGCTGGCCTGGTATCCGCGATATACGGCCCCCATGCCGCCGATGCCCAGCAGTTCACGGAGCTCGTACTGGCCGAATGTTTTGCCCGTGAGATTATCGATGCTCAGAGATCATCCAATCTATCCGTTGACCACCAATGAGAGATTCTTGCTGATTATATGCGTGAGAAACGAGAGAACGCAAATGCGAATCATACTCGTCGGTATTGTGAGGGTTGATGATGTGCCAGGGATTCAACTCCCTTGATGGTGTCCAAGATGGGCACTGAACGCCTGCAATCGAGTTCTGAACGTCACCGGTTGACCGGTAGGCTGGGCTGCCGACCAGCGGAACCACTGCATCATTTCGTGGCGAGTGATGAGCGGCGGGCGGCGTTTACGCCAGGCGGCGGGCGTGTGCCGCAGCAGGGTCACCGCAAGCCGAAGGCCTCGGCGCGGTGTGATCATGCGCAGCACGCAGTGTCCGACGATGAGCGGCAGATTATAAAACAGCAGGTCCAGCAGGTAGGCATTCTTGATTACACTCAGGTAGCGATGGGCTACCGCCAGAATCGCCAGATCAGGCGAAGCTGGGGTGTGACGGTGGTATGCCACGGCCTCGGCCACCCCCCAGCACGCCCAACCCTGCCGCCGCGCTCGCCAGTCCAAATCGGTATCTTCCCCGTACAGGAAAAAGGTCTCGTCGTAGAGTTCGCCATTGATGCTGAGTTGGCGAATGAAGGCCTGTTTCATGAGCACCGCAGCGCCGGGTGCCCCGAAAACCTCACGACTTTCCTGATATGCGGGCGAATCGGGCAGATTGTAACCGATGTGGATCGCGTAGCCGCTGCGGAAAAGACCGTGCCCGGCGCTGTAGAGCATGGCGTCCGACACGGCGGCTACCCCGGCCCACAGGAGTTTGCCGGTCGCCCAGCCAATCCGGTCGTCACCGTCGATACTCCGAATCAGATTGTCCAGGTAGTCCGGTGTCATCTTCACATCGGGGTTGAGCGCCAGGTAATAATCCTGCGCCGCCAGACTCGCCGCCGCGATGAGGCGGTTATGCCCTGCGGCAAAACCGCGATTGCATGGGCTGAGGATCAGTTTTGTTTCAGGTGTGTGGGTCGCAACCCATTCTGGCGATCCATCAGTGGAAGCGTTGTCCAGCACCGCCACGCGCAGGTGCGGGTAAGTCTGGGCGCGAATCGCGGCAAAGCAGTCCGGCAAATCAGGCAGGCTGTTGTATGTTACGATTCCGATATGGACAATTGACTTCGGCATGACAGATGATTCCAGGAGGTGGCCCAATCCTTGATTGTACTGTGAACCAGGCTGGCTCACGAACTGGTGATTTCGCCAATATCTGGCACAATTGAGACAGTTCCTTGGAGGAAGATAGGGGTCTGCCTGTAGACACGTACACCGCAATGGTGAACCAACCGGACAATTGTGCCGAAATCGAACGAGTCAATATCCTGGGGGTGGGCGTCAGCGCGATTCGGATCCCGGAGACGCTCGAATTTATCGCCTGCTGCATCGCTCGCCACCAGCCAACCTATATCGTGGTGGCTTCCGTCCATACGATCGTGAGCGCTTATCGCAGGGTGGCCTTTCGCTCACTGGTGAACCGGGCCGGGTTGGTTACACCAGATGGGATGCCGCTGGTTTTGCTGTGCCGCCGATGGGGATATCCAGGCACGGAGCGTGTCTACGGACCGGATCTGATGCTGGCGGTCTGCGAGCAGGCGGCTCGGAGCGGCGATCGTCATTTCTTTTATGGGGGCCAGCCCGGTGTCCCCGAAGAAGTCGCCAGACGGCTTCAGGAGCGGTTTCCAGGTCTGCCGGTAGCAGGCACCTACTCCCCGCCTTACCGGGATCTGACGCCCGAAGAAGAGGAGGCCGTAACGTCCATGATCAATGACGCGCAGCCGGACGTGGTCTGGGTCGCGCTGGGCAGCCCCCGGCAGGAAGCCTGGATCGCTGCCCATCGAGACCGGCTGGATGCCCCGGTGTTGATCGGTGTGGGCTACGCGTTCGACATTCATTCCGGTCGTCTTCCTCAGGCCCCCCGCTGGATGCAGCGCGCTGCGCTTGAATGGTTGTTTCGCCTTTGGATTGAGCCGCGCCGTTTGTGGAAACGCTACTTGGTCAATAATCCTCTGTTTGTGATTCTGGTGATCCTTCAGATCCTGAAGCGTCGCCTCGCGTGTTCGGAGTGAGGAAGTACAGGACAACCTCAAAGCTCATTGGGGCAGCTTGACCTTACCCAGTTTCTGGTCTATGGACTTCTATGTGGGAAGTGTACATCTTCACATGTGTCGTATCTCAAATAATCTGGCAGTCTGAGGACGTGCCTGGGTAGGTCTTTGACAGATGTGTTTCGTTGAATTCACTCTTGTGGACGTTTCATGCCAAAAAGGTACGCACGCACGCAGATCACATCAGGTCGACCGCGCACCGGAAGCCAATGGTCGCACAGCGATCCAGGCCAGGCCACATCAGAAGGAACTTGGCACTGAATCTCGGAGATTGGCTGCCACCGTCGGCATACCATACCGAACTGTTGGCCTGATAGTCCGAGCCTCCCTTTAAGATACAGAAGCGTGTTCGACCATCACTCTGTTCGCTTTCAGTCCAGTTCCAGACGCGCGGGCGATCAGCGGTTGCGAGTCCATCTTGCAGCGCAGCCTGCCACTCGTCTTCGGTTGGCAGTCGCTTCCCGGACCATACCGCGTAGGCCCGGGCATCCTCGAGGTCGATATACACGACCGGATGATCTTCTTGCCCTGCGGGGGGATGACCAGCGACCCAATGTCTGAGGAAGTTTTCCATGCTGCGGGGCTGATAGCTTGTGCTATGGAGGAACTGCTGGAACTGCCGGTTGCTGACACTCATACGATCGATCGCATAAGGAGAAAGTGTCATGGACCGGGTAAGCGAGGCCGGGTGATGCAGTTTGGGTCCCCAAACACCAGGAATCGATAACCCCTCGTACAGGCCGCATTCTCGAACGCGGTAGGTGACTTCCAAGGTGCGAGGACCGCCTTCTACCGGCGTCATGTCCGCCGGGACCTGGTCGCGGGCAACCCGTGGGGTCGGCTCCACAGTTTTAAGCCTGACGGGGCGGGCTGGGAAGTGAGTATCCTGTTCAGTCAGTACAGTCTGTTGGCGTTGCTGGGACAGGAAGTCTTGCAGCGTGGGATCGAGGTGGCGCACGGCAGCAAATGCGTTAATGCCACGCGCCTCGATCTGGCCTGATAAGCTGGGGACTTCCAGACCGGTCAGCAGATTGTACAGGGTTCCCTCAAATGCAGCCTGAATAAACTGTCCGTCCGTGCGCTGATTCGTCCGGTTCACGAGCGTGTACAGGGTCACGTCCTGATTCTGCCACTGGCTGGCATAGACCCCGTCGATCCACGTAGGAATGAGCGGTGTCCAGCTTCCTTCGGCAAACAGGGACGCAAACTGGCGCTGGATCGGCAGCATGGCCCGCAGGATGGCTCGATCGCGCGCGTTCCAGCCGACCCAAGATCCAAACACATTTTCCCAGACGAGAATCCCGACGCCGTTCATCCAGGCCGTATGCAGTTCATCGCTGTGGTCATAATCCCAGCGGTGAATCAGGTGCTGCATGTGCCGCTGTTCAAACCACTTGTTGCGCAGCACTCCTGGCGCTTGTCCATCCCTAAACCACTGTGCCCAGGACATGTGATGGTCGTGCACATTTGCGAGCGGCAGGTCATTTTCCGATTCCAGGACCACGCCCGGACGGGCCGCATCCAGAGCCGACCGGAGTTCCGGCGCACCCTGGTTCATGGTATCCAGAAAGATGCCGTCGGCGTCCATTGCCTGGACAAACTGCACCAGCATCGGGATGTCGGATTCCGCTTCACGATGGGTGTCCGTGTCCCAGGGGTTGTAAGCGATATAGACCTTCACCTCGCGGTCGTGCGCGTCCTGCACCAGTTGGCGCAGCCCTTGCAGACCACCTGGCATCTCGCGGTAAAAGTCAAACTGATTGCGGCTGTCGAACCCGATGCGCGGGTAGGCATGCCACAGGACGATGGCATCATACCCACCAAAATCCTGGAGGCCATGGTCAAGGAAGCTGTCCAGTAAGTACCGGCCTGTCCGATAGTCGTAAAAGGTTTCGTCACACATCATGACGAAACAGCAGCTAAAGCAATTTCGTGTCCAGGCAAATTCGGACCGCGTGTACAACTGATCGTCATAGCCCAGTTCAGCGCGCTGCCCGACACGCCACGTGCTGAGAAATTGTCGCCATTCGTCCCATTGGGCGGGGTTTTCAGGCGCAGGGATAATCGGCGCAATCGGAAAAGTCATCATGAGTGCTCCTGGGAAGTCAGCATATTATTTGTGTTTGTCGGCGGCCCGCTGTTCCGCCCGGGTGATGAGGTGTTCCGCGATCTCACGGATTTCCTGCCGTTCAGCGTCGGTAGCCCGGTCAACGGTGGCCCGGACCAGCGCTTCGCAGCGTGCCCGGATCAGGTGCGGATCGGGATCATCGAAACCGCGTTTTTTGAGCAGCGCCGCCAGCCAATGATGGCCGTAAGCGGCGTGGATCGTTTCGTCCGCCCAGTCGAAATCCATATCATGCTGGCTGACCTCATCTGCATAGCTTACAAAACTGCGGATTCGTTCAGGCTTGCGCTTGATATTCTTGGTCTCAAAATAGTACAACATGCCCAGCCGATAGATCGGGTCCTGGCCGTAAGCCGAGTCATAGATGTACGTACCCAGCGGTAGTTCGCTCAGGTCAAATCCCCACTGGCGCAGCCGTTCAAGGCCCATCGTGCAGTGCCGGGCTTCGTCATAGGTCCAGCGGGCCGCATCGAGCACGAATTCCCATTCGAGATCGTCCGCAAAGGCATGGAGCAGGGCACCACCCGTTTCAACCGCCCAGACTTCATTCAGGTGACTGATAGCACTGCGCAGTTGCAGCCGGAGGCCATCCCCATAGGGAAAGCTGGGATCAATCACGTCGGGCCAATAATAGCGGACTTCGCGGAAGCGGTGATCACGGGCGGGAATCTGCGCCAGGGCAAACGGTACCCGCCCAGGCAGCTCAAAGGTGGTATCAGATTCCGTTTCGGCAGGTTCCAGACCAATTCCACCAATGTCACTCTGGTGCTGACGCAGGGCCTGCACCCAGGCGTCTGCGGCCCCTTTTGCCTGAGGCGTAGCAGCTTCCATCGGGGGAAGCATGTCTGCCAGCAAACGAATCTGCTCGTCTTTTTCCTGCACCGCCAGGCGCATAAAGCGAATGCTGGGTCCGTCGCCAATCTCATCGGCCAGTTCCAGATAATCCTGATAGGCCTTGCGCAGCGCGGGCTTAAAGACCTCCAGCAGCGAGCGGTACAATGCCAGTGCGTTCGGGGCATTGCGCGCCTCGTGGACCAGATTCATGAGTGCGGTTTCTTCGCCGATCTCCATCAATCGGCTGGGATAGCGCAGTTCAAACACGCGCGTGCGCATATCGTCCGCTGTTTTCGCATCCTGCCATATCAGGCGTGGCAGCGTGGTCTTGACTTCGATAGGCTCGATTCCTGCCAGCCATCCGGCCTGACTGATGATCAGCGACTGCTCGATGAAAAAGAACCGCTTGAGGATGACCGATGTATCGTGGCGCATCAATGCGGCACGATGATGTTTCCCTGGTAAGTACACAGCCTTATCCCGTTTCTGATTACGATCGTCATCGAAGTTTTTTGCGTCGATCGCGGCAATTTGCCGCGAGTCGTCCGCCTTGGGTCAGGGTTAAAGGACCTGGAATGTGCTGCTCAAGCGGTGCCCCTGCTTTCGTTCGATTCGGGACCCGCGACGATGGACTTAGTAGCCGTCTTTGCTGCCTTCAATGCCGTCGATGATCTGCGGAGCACTGCTCGTGCCGATCAGTTCTGCTCCTGCATCGAGCAGGGCGATGGCTTTTTCATAAGTGTTGACCTTGCCGGATGCCTTCACCTTGCACACAGGCCGCACGGCCTCACGCAGGAGCCGAATGTCGCCGGGAGTTGCGACAATGGCTGCCGGTCCAAATCCGCTGGAATTCTTGACCCAGGGTATTCCCGCCTGATCGAGCAGTTGGGCCGCGTGGCGTTTTTGTTCCGCGTTTTTCAGGTAGCCCAGCTCCAGCATCGCTTTGACGGGCCTGCCAGCAGCGGCCTTAAAAACCTGACGCGCTTCTTCGGCAAATTCGTCGTCCATGCCAGACAGGAAGAACCCCATGTTAGGTTCATAATCAATCTCATCTGCTCCCAGCGCCAGGCACTCACGAATGAGGCCGATTTTGGCGTGGATGGTCTCGTGACCCAAGCCCAGGCTAATGCAGGTTGCGACCTTGACCCCGGTGCCTTGCAGCCGCTCTCGGGCGAGCGGCACCCAGCACATCGCGATCATGGCGGCGTCGAATCCGTATTGAACGCACTGATCCAGATGAGTCTCAATCATTTCGCGGGTGGCGTTCGGGCTGACCAGGGTGAATTGCAGATGCCGGGCCAGCTCGGTTTTCGTCAATGTGTGTGCGTTAACCAACTA
>JAIOHO010000135.1 GCA_019912905.1 Anaerolineae bacterium | reverse complement strand
GCTCGAACGTCGGGCGAGGATCGCTGATCAGGATCGTGTAGGGCACGGCTCCCGGCGCACCGCTGGAATAATCCGGCAGGACACGTATCACCGGCGGCGTCTGATGCAGATAGTCGATTTCGACCAGCCGCAGCCCGCTTTTCAACGTCTCCGAGCGCTTGTGCATATACTGCTCATGGTGCGAACCGCCGCGTTTGTTGGCCGGGGAGAGCGGTTCCAGACGCGTGATGGGCCGGCCCAGAATGCTGCCTTCGCCCGCCTGATAGATCACCAGACCAGTCAATTCGTCTTCTTCGTCCAGAGTCTCTGGCAGCGGCATGGTCAGGGAAGGGACCACTTCCTGGATTCGCGCCTGGGATAAGCCTCTGTGGGATGTCCTCTGCCGATAAATCGTGACATCCGGTGTGGTCCGAGACCGGCCCTGATCGCCGCTGCCGGGATCGAAATCTTCGATTTGCAGCGATTTTTCGGAACGCGTGAAATAACCGGATGGCAGGCGTTGGTCAACTTCTCTCGCAATATCGGTGATGTGCTCCGCATGAAAACTGCGCCACCCACCCGATTCATTCTGCAAGAAACTGTTCAGGTGGGCATTGATGCCGGGGTAAAGATTCCGGTCCGCCTGAAGTGCCATGCTGTGCGCCTTTCCTCATGGATTTACGGCTATCATATCACGACTCGGAGGCTACGAATGCCGTTTCGGGCACGTCGATTCCGTCGAAATTGTCGAAGGTCAGGTCACGGAACGACAGGCTCAGGTTGGCCTTGACGATGTCGAACAGGCCGGTGTAGCTGTGCCCATAGCGGCGCGCCTCGCCCAGGGCCAGTTTGCCAATCACCTGTTCGATGGCCGCCGCCGTGCCCTCGATCTCGACGAAGTTGCCGTAGGGCATCTCGTCCAGGACGACTTCGGTCTCGTCGAGTTCGTAGGTCGTGCGATATTTCTCGTAGATCAGGTGCGGGTGATAGCCGAGATTTTGCAGGATAACGTGCATCGCGTCGAAATCGCTGACTTCGACTTCGGCTTCGTGGCGCTGCATGATGCCATCGCTGACCTGACCCGGCCCCTTATAGGTCAGCCGCGCGCGATAATCCTGCCGCAGCCGCAGGACGATCCCGTTGGCGCTGAAGGTTTCCCCGGCGTCTTCATAACGGACGTTGCGCTCGTACACGCGCGGCGTGGTGACTGTGGCTCCGGCGAGGATCAGCCGCCGGGCTACATCGCTCAGGTCCGGGCAGTACAGCTTGGTTTCGGTTTCGGTGTAGGCGTTCATGCAGACTCCTGACAGACAAGGGATGGGGTGGGAATGGGTGGCCGCTTGACGACTCAGACAATGAGCCGCAGCGCTTCCGGCAGATGGGTCTGAATGGCCCGGACGAGATCGGCATGGCGGCCCGGTGCGGTCTGCGGCGAGATGATGACGCTGTGCACGAATGTGCCCGCTGCCCGCTCGACCATCCAGAAATCCAGGCCATACAGCGGAATCTCCGGCTGGTCGCTGAGGGTGTCAAACTTCAGGGTTTGCAGCGCGTGTGAAAAGGCTTCGAGCTGAATCGTGGCGATCGGGTACAGGATCGGTTTCTGGTCGAACGCCCGCTGGTAGTGCATGGCTAACTGTGCACCGCTGCGCCGGATGACCAGTGTCGCGCACGAATCATGCGCCCGGCGGTCGTAATAATCCACTGTGATGCGGTACACACCCAGCACATCTGGTTCTTTGCACAGGGTCCTGATTGGCGGCAGGCCCATCCGCTCGGTGATGCCGCGCAGCATGGCCGCCTGCTGTTCCGGGCGTGCGGGATTGCCCATCACCATGAGTCAATTTCCTCAATCTCAGTCGGATTATACAGCTTTACCCAATCTTCCCGCAGGATGGCATAGCGGCGTTCATCCTCGAATTCGCCCTGTTCGTTGCGCGAAAACCGGCGCAGCGTCCCTTCATACACAAACCCCGGCGTCTTTTCGATAGAGCGCCGCGAGGCCTTGTTTGAAACGAAGCAGCCGGTTTCGATGCGGTTCAGCCCCAAACGGTGAAAGCCCAGGTAAAACAGGTGCGGTTTGCTGCCCGGCGCGACCCCGCGCCCGCGCATATGCAGCAGAGTATCCGCCCCGGTGAAGCCGTGTAAATTATCCCAGTCGCTGATTCCAAGCAGGCTGCCCCCGGCTAATTCCCCGTCGAGCATCGCGTAGAAGCCAAATAGAATCCGCCGCCCGCTCGTGTCATATTTCGGGAGGTAGCTGGTATCCATTTCGCGCAGCATGTAGGCCGAGTCGGTGAAGCCGGTAAACATCCGGCGCACGTCGGGGAAATTATCCGCATTGATCAGATGCAGCGTGATCGGCCCTCTGCGCAGTGCGCAAAACGGGAGGGAGGTCATATTTCCAGCACCACTTTGCCGAAGACCTCGAAGTTTTCCAGCAGCCGGATGCCCTCACTGGCCTGTTCCAGCGGCAGCCGCGCCCCGATCACCGGCTGGAGGCGGCCCTCGAATATCAGTGACATGACCGCGAGGTAATCGGCGTGCGGCCCCATCGTGCTGCCGATGATACTCAGGTGTTTGCTGAACAGGTAGCGCAGGTCCATCTCGACGAGCGGCCCGCTGGTGTTGCCGACCACCAGAATGCGCCCGCCGATTCGCACCGCGCGCAGGCTGTCGGTCATCGTCGCCTGGCCGACATTATCGACCACCACATCCACGCCGCGTTTGTCCGTCCACTGGTACACCTCGCGCGACCATTCCGGCGTTTCGGCCCGGTTGAAGGTCACATCGGCCCCCAGCGCTGCGGCCAGCGCGCATTTTTCGGCGCTGCTGCCAACCACGTATACCGTCGCGCCCGCCAGTTTTGCGATCTGGATGCTGGCCGTGTTGACTCCGCCGCCCGCGCCGACGATCAGGACCGATTCTCCGGCGCGCAGATGGCCGCGCGTGATCAGCGAATGCCAGGCGGTCAGGTAAACCAGCCCGGCAGCCGCGGCTCCTGCGGCGCTGACATCCTCCGGCATATTCAGCAGATTGCGCGCCGGGACGACGGCATACTCCGAGGCTAGGCCCGGGACCGTCTCCCCCAGGATATGCATGCGGGACTGATTCTCCAATCCGGGGGTTAGCGCAGGATCGTCCTGCGGCACGAGGGTCGGGTCGATGCACACCCGATCACCCGGCCTAAAATCGCGCACATCAGGCCCAACGGCATCCACCATGCCCGCGCCGTCGGCGCACATCACGTGCGGCATCGCCAGCTTCAGGCCGCGCCAGCCCTTGCGCACCCATAGGTCCAGCCGGTTGAGCGCCACCGCATGCATGCGCACCCGCACTTCGCCCGCGCCCGGAGTCGGCACGGCGAGATCCTCGACGACCGCGATGACTTCCGGCCCGCCGTGTTCGCGGATGACTGCGGCCCGCATCAGCGCAGCCCGCCTTCATGTCGGGCGGCGGGACGCGGCATGTTGCCTGTGCCTTCCTTGCAGCAGCCCCTGCTGTCGTGAACTCGTCTCGCCTCGCTGCTGACGAACCGCATCGTCATCCCGCCTCCAAACGCACGATTGGCCTTTTTACTCCTGTATTATAACATTGGGTGCATCCCCCTCACCGCTCGCGTATCTCAATGATCAGGGTGAGGTCCTGTAAGCTCCTGTGGAGGCTGTCATGCCCATCCAGATAGATCACATCGCCGTTGCGGTGACCGATATGGACGCCGCGCTGAAATTCTGGCGCGATACGCTTGGTTTGACTTTCGGGGGGGTCGAGCATGTGGCCGCCGAAGCGTCGGACATCGCGTTCCTGGAAACTGACAACGCACATATCGAACTCGTCCGTCCCACGACCAGCGAC
>JAIOHO010000134.1 GCA_019912905.1 Anaerolineae bacterium | reverse complement strand
CGGCGAGACCGATTGTGCCCAACCAGAAGCGTCCAGACGTCGCTGGTGAAGATCAACCATTGCACCGATTTATGCTCGAATACTGTTCTGTTTATCCTGGAGGAAAAGAATGAAGAAGTATATATTAACGAGGCGCGATTTCTTGAAGCAGGCTGCCGCATTGACCGCGGCAACAGCCCTTCCCGCTCAGGTGCTGGCGTCTCAGTCAAACATCGTCCTGGCCGCCCAGTCACCGGAAGTTGCACCAGGTGTGCCCAGGGATGAGTGCCTGATCCTGGAGAACCCAACAGGGACTGTTCTACCGGCAGATGACTTCAACCGCTGGCGGAGCGGCTCCAACACCTATTCAACCGGCTTCCAGCAGCTGGCCCTGGATGCCCTGTGGTACATCGACCCGGATGCGGGTGTCGACGGTGTATGGGATAATGCCCTGGCAGCCGAGAAGCCGATCTACAATGAAGACTACACCCAGATGACGGTCAAGCTTCGCGAGGGCCTCTACTGGAGCGACGGCGTCGAGTTTACCGCGGATGACCTGTACTATACGGTTGATGTCCAGATGAAGACCCCTGGATTCAACTATACGGGCCTGTTTACAGGCAATATCGACCATATGGAACAGCCCGACCAGTACACCGTCGTCTTCTATCTGAAAACTCCCAACTCGCGCTTCCACTCTGGCTTTACCGTGCGCTGGGGTGCCTGCTTCATCATGCCCAAGCACATCTTCGAGAAGGAAGCGGACCCACTGGCGTTCAAATTCTATCCGCCGGTCAGTCTGGGGGCCTACACGCTCAGAGATTTTGATCCGAACGGCAAATGGTTCCTGTGGGAGCGCCGTGAAGACTGGCAGCGGACCTCGGTCGCCCTGCTTGGCGAGCCGTCTATCAAGTACGCCATGTACATTGACCCAGGTCCAAGCGATAAACGCGTGATCGCCCAGACCGCCCATGAGCTGGATGTGATCCACGACATCACTCCCGAAGGCCGCATCACCCTGGCCCGGAACAGCCCGACCTCGGTGGGTTGGTTCAATTCGTTCCCCTGGGCCCATCCGGACCCCACCCTGCCAGCGGTCATTTACAACAACGAGAAACCCGGCCTGGACAAGAAGGAAGTCCGCTGGGCGCTGACGCTGGCGATTGATATCGTCCAGGTCGCGATGGCCTCCTACCGCGGTGCGGCAACCATCTCCGCCATCCACGTCCCGCCGACCGGTTTGTACCCGCAGTACTATCACGAGCCGCTGGAATCCTGGCTGAATGACTTCGCCATCAAAGTGGGTGGAGAGGATTACAAGCCTTACGATCCAACCGCCGCCCAACGGATTGCCGACACAGCGCGTATGAGCCTGGGCGACCTGGTGCCAACCGACCCCGAGATCATCAAGAAATACACTGGAGCAGGTTGGTGGAAATACGATCTTGCGGCTGCTGAACAGCTGATGCTCGACGCCGGCATGCAGAAAATTGGCGGCACGTGGGCCTTGCCTGACGGCTCGCCCTTCAAGGTGCCGCTCATGAGCATGAATGAAACCAACCCGACCATGAACCGGGCGGCTGCCATGGTCGTCGAGAACTGGAAGACGTTCGGTATCGACACCTCCCTCGACTCACAGGCTTCACCCTGGCCCATCATGGTCAGCGGCGAGTATTCCGCCAACCTCGCCTGGACGATCGAGACCTGGGGCGGCGACCCCGACCTGTTCTTCTTCCTCCAGTACTGGCACTCAAAGTTCTACGTACCGAGCGGCCAAAACTCTGCGGGCAGCAACAGCATGCGCTGGAAGAACCCCGAGCTGGACCAGATCATTGAAGCTATCCAGCAGATTTCCTTCGACGACCCGAAGGGCATCGAGCTGGGACAGCAGTTCTGCAAGCTCGCCGCACAGGAGATGCCAATCACCCCGCTCATGGCGTACAATGTCTTTACGACGATGGACACCACCTATTTCACCGGGTATCCATCTGTGGATGATCCCTACACGGATCCAGTGCCGAATTGGGCCAATACCAAGTATATGTTCATCAAGATCAAGCCCAAGAAAGCATAACCTCGCCGCCGAAAAGATCGTGTTGACCATTGGATTGGTGCTAAGGAATTGAATGCGATAATCGAGGCAAGCGAGCAGTAGCAACGTCCGACCCCTCCACAGCGGTTGTCTTCATTGGCGGTCACTGTGGAGGTTTTTTTCATATTGGAAATGGTCCTATGCGAAAATTTATCTTTCAGTATTTGATTCCGCGAATCGCTCAGTTTCTGACGATCATTTTTGTCGGGATCACGGTCACTTTTGTCATTCCCAGGCTCTCTCCCACGGACCCGGTAGAAGCGCAGGTATCCATGATGATGGCGCGGGGTAACGTCCTCGACGCGCAATCCGTCGAATCCATGCGCAACGCTCTGACCGAACTGTACGGGCTGTCAGGCAGTCCGATCGAGCAGTATTTCGCGTTTTGGGGTCGCTTGCTCCGGGGCGACCTCGGCCCTTCGCTCGGTAATTTCCCGACCCCGGTGTCGGAGATGATTGCTCAGGCCCTGCCATACACCCTCAGTCTGCTGGTTACCGCGGTGATT
>JAIOHO010000133.1 GCA_019912905.1 Anaerolineae bacterium | reverse complement strand
GGGCCGCCAGTTTGAGGTGCCAGTCTGCGGCCTCGTCGATGCGCCCCATCCGTTTGAGGACACCGATGATCTTGTCCATCGGGCCGGGGTCATTCGGATTCAGTTCGTGGAGGCGCAGGAACGTCGCCAGGTCTTCTTCGGGATCGGTCTGCGGCTCCGGTGTCCGCTTCTGGATGTCGCCGTTGAAGTGCGTCATAGCCGCTTCGATGCCGTCCCGCAGCCAGACTTCAACCGCGTCCACTGCGCGGTCCACCACTTCGCGGACGAGGATGGCATCATCCCCCTTAAATTCCTGCAAGACGTAATCCCTGGGGGTCATTTTTCCGGGGGGCCGCCCGATGCCGAAGCGAATCCGGTTGAATTCATTGGTGCCCAGATGCTGGATGATGCTTTTCAGGCCGCCCTGCCCGCCCGCGCTGCCGGACTGCCGCAGTCGCAGCGTCCCCAGCGGGATGTCGAGATCGTCCTCGATGATCAGAATCTGTGCCAGGTCGATCTTATAGAAATCGACCAGCCCGCGCACCGCCTCGCCGCTGAGGTTCATATAGGTCTGCGGCTTTGCCAGCAGCACTTTTTTGCCGCCGATAGAGCCGCTGGCCGTCAGCGCCTTCTTTTCGGTCTTGTCAAAGCTCAGGCTGTGCCGCCGGGCCAGTTCGTCCAGCACCATCCAGCCGACGTTGTGGCGTGTGTGCTCATACTGTTTGCCGGGATTTCCCAGCCCGACAATCAGAGAAAGATTGCTCATACAGTCCTCATCACTTGCTTACGGCCCGCGCCCACCTGCCGCAGATGCTACATCCCCAACTGCGTGGTGATCCATTGAAACGCCAGAATGCCGCCCGCGCCGATCATCAGGATCACCCCCAGCACGATCAGGTAAGTGGCGATCCGTACCAGCCGCATGAGCTGGCGCAGGCTGAAACGCAGGGCGATAAAGGCAGCGGCCCCGCCCGCGATGGCAAACGGCACCGTCCACCAGGGCCACTCGTTCAGCAGAACCTGCGTCCACACCACCCAGGCCACCAGCCCCAGCGAGCCGCCGACAAACCCATCGAAAATCAGACTGCGAAAACGCAGGCGGATCAGATAGACCACGATGAAGCTCAGCAGCCCGCCGATGAAGGCCGTGTTGCCGGTCAATTCGAACAGCGCCAGACGCCAGTCAAATGGCTTGCTGGGATCGATGACAGCGGTCATACCGGCCAGCACACTGGCTGCGGCAATCTGCGTCAGACCTTCTGGCAGTTTGCCGCGCATGCCGGAATACAAAGCCCGCAGCAGGGCGGCGGCAGGCAGCGCATACTGCCCGCCCAGTTCCAGAAAAGAATTCAGAGTTTCCGGGCTGATGTCCATAGGATGCCCATCTTACACACAGCGAACGGATACGTCCATTATCTATCCGTTTGAGCTGAAGAAGTATGGCGCTTCGCCATCGTCTGGCTGACGCATCGCCCCCGTGTCCCGGCTGAACTGGGTCTCATACAATTGGGCGTAGAGACCGCCCTGTTCCAGCAGTTCGGCGTGCGTGCCGCGCTCGACCACCTGCCCGCGATCCATCACCAGAATCAGGTCCGCGGCCAGGATGGTGCTCAGCCGGTGGGCGATGACGATCGACGTGCGCCCGCGCTGGACTGTGCGCAGCGCTTCCTGAATCAGGGCCTCGGATTGGCTGTCGAGATGGCTGGTGGCTTCGTCCAGCACCAGGATGCGCGGGTCTTTCAGCACGACACGGGCGATGGCGATGCGCTGTTTTTCCCCACCGCTCAGACGATAACCGCGTTCGCCGACGATGGTATCGTAGCCCTCCGGCAGGCCCATGATGAACTCATGGATGTTAGCCGCGCGGCAGGCGGCTTCCAGTTCGGCGTCGGTGGCATCCAGCTTGGCGTACAGCAGATTGGTGCGGATGGTATCGTGGAACAGGTAGGTCTCCTGAGTCACCATGCCGATGTGCAGCGCCAGTGAATCCAGCACCACGTCGCGCAGGTCGTGGCCGTCGATCAGAATGCGGCCTTCAGTCGGGTCATACAGACGCGGAATCAGATAGGTCAGGGTGGTTTTACCGGCTCCGCTGGGACCCACCAGAGCGGCCAGCTGCCCCGGCGCGATGCGGAAGGACACATCCTCCAGCGCCGACTCACGCGCCTGGCTGTAGCCGGAGTCGCCATTGCTGCGCGGCTTGGCAGCCACTCGTTTAGCATCGTCCCCGGAAAGCACCGCTCCGACGTTGTCCATACGTCCATGCCGGGTGACCTGGCGCAGCAGCAGGCGGTCATCCGTCTTGTAGTTGAAGGTCACATGATCGAAGACCAGCTCGCCCTGGACCCGCTCCAGCGGATGCGCGTCCGGCTGCTCCTCGATTTCCAGCGGCAGATCGATGACTTCGAAAACGCGCTCGAAGCTGACCATCGACTGCGCGAAGGCGACCGGCGCATTCGTCAGGTTTTGCAGCGGGCCGTACAGTTGGGTAAGGTAGGACCCAAAGGCAACGATCGTGCCGATGCTGAATACGCCCTGAATGACGAGGTGCCCGCCCAGCCAGAAAACCAGGGCCGTGCCGATCGCCCCCACCAGGCTGATGAGCACGAAAAACTGGCTGCCGACCACCGCGCGCTCGATGCCGTTGTCGCGCACCAGGGCCGCCCGCTCGCGAAACCGGTCGATCTCGCTCAGACGGCGGCCAAACAGCTTGACCAGCAGCGCGCCGCTGATATTGAGCGTCTCGTTCATCATCGCGTTCATGCGGGCATTGTGGTCCATTTGCTCGCGGGCAATATCCCGCAACCGTCCGCCCAGGCGCCGCGCCAGCAGGATAAACAGCGGCAGCACCGCCACGCCCAGGATCGTCAGCCGCCACTCCATCGTCATCATCACGGCCAGCGTCGCAATCACCGTGATGATGTTGGTGATAATATCGACGATGGTGCTGCTGATGGCCGTTTGTGCGCCGACCACATCATTGTTCAGGCGGCTCATCAGTTCGCCTGTTTTGGTGTTGGTGAAAAAGCGCAGCGACATGCGCTGCAAATGCCCGTACAGGCTGACGCGCAGATCGTAGATGACTCCCTCGCCGATCTCGGCATTAATCTTACGCTGCACGACCCGCAGCCCGCCGGTCACCAGCGGAATCAGCACCAATCCCAGCGCCAGGATATTCAGCCGCTCGACGTCCGCGCCCGGCAGCGCATGGTCGATCAGGTCGCGGAAAATCAGCGGCGTCAGCAGACCAAGCCCCGTCGTCACCAGAATGAGCAGCAGGGTCACGATGATGCCGCCCCGGTAGGGATGCGCGTAGGCGAACACCCGCTTTAGCAGCGGCCAGGTGATATTCGCCTTTTCCGCTTCTTCGTCCCCATGCCAGTAAATGCCCCAACCGCCCCCACGAAAGCCCATCCTTACACCTCACCCCGCATCATTTCATCCTGCATGATCGCATCCATTCTGCTTACTAGCATACCCCAACCAGCGCTGCGGCCACTACTGGACATCCGGTTAGGTTATACCGGCCTTTGGACAGATGCGGTATGATTCCCACCTGGAATTCCACGCATGGGGGAGGTATCTGTGACTCAACATCTCAAGGCGGTGCTGGTGGGCTGCGGCAGCATCAGCCATGCCTGGACACGTGCCGCTGCTGAACTCGAAGATTTTGAACTGGCCGGGTTTGTGGACCTTAATGAAGCGGCAGCCCGCACCCGCGCTGACGAAATGGGCAACCCGGCGGCGGTGGTCGGCACGGATCTCGACGCGGTGCTGGCTCAGGTTCAGCCGGACATCGTGTTTAACTGCACCATCCCCGAAGCACATCTGGACGTCACCCTGGCGGCACTGCGGCATGGGGTGCACGTCCTGGGCGAAAAACCGCTGGCCGATTCGCTGGACAACGCCCGTAAGATGATCGACGCAGCACAGCAGGCCGGGAAACTCTTTGCCGTCATGCAGAACCGGCGCTACGACCCGAATATCCGCCGCCTGCGTGGGTTCATCGATTCCGGCCAGATTGGGCCGCTCACCCTGCTCACCAGCGACTT
>JAIOHO010000132.1 GCA_019912905.1 Anaerolineae bacterium | reverse complement strand
GTCTGAGGTATGTCATGACTTCATGAACGAGGTTGACGATCAAGCGCCTAACCAGCAGTCTTACCACATAGGCTGCCAATGCCTTTCGAGCATCGCGGCGATGAAACCGAGCAAGAGAATGAGCACTCTGCAGCTTCCAGTCGAATTGTCTTTGGGTCTGTTTGCGCCCTCGCCCCCTCTTTTTCAGCTTCTTGGCCTCGCCTTCACTGCGACGCGCAACATCGGTCGAAGACTTGAAGGTGTGGACCTTCGTGCTCTCTGCCTCTTTGCCGACTACTTCACCCAGTAATGACAGTGCCTCCTTCTGACCGCGATCGAGGAATTTATCAATCCAATTGGGTGACTCGTGCTTAACAAGGACTTCAACAGCAACATCGTTGATTGTCTTGCGGACAATCTCAAATACTTTTTCTATCACGGGCAGCCACGTAGCCACTTCTTTCACAAATTGGGCCGTCATCATCGCGGCTCCAGCCTTGTTCAGAGCCGCACCTCCCCCCTTAACAATCTGTACTCCGATTCCCAGAAGTTCTCCGGTCAGCTCGGAGTAACCCGAGGCGGACTCGATCATTTCTCTATCGCCATACTCAACCGCCAATAAATAGTCTTTGGATAGATCAACTAGCATATTTCCGGCCGTCTCACCTAAAGGAAGGGTTTTTAGGACACCACCAGTTCCAGCAACTATTCCCCCTGGGAATCCCTTAATCGTAACCCACACAACATCCGACCAGAAATTAGGGAATTCCACCTTTTGCTTCGCGGCATCGAGCCGGCCAGCGCTACTTTTCTGCAAGTAGGCTCTAAACCTAACCTCATTTTCATCCTCTAATTCTCGACGGAGATCTTGATAGACATTCGTATAATGACTGACACCTGCTGTCCGGAAAGTGCCTTTTCTAAGGGTTCTTTGTTGGCACTCATCAATCAGTTTGTCGAGATACAATGTTCGGGAAAGAGTCGGCGGCCATTCCGGTAGTAGACGGTTCTTCATCAGTTTATAGATTTCTTTGTTTTTATTCTCATCAAAAATATCCCAATACTCGAATTTAGCGAGAATTTTCTTTTCGTCGCTGTCGCCGATATAGTGTTCAAGAAGAATCTCACGGATCTCCTCAACATCGCGCTTGATTAACGCCTGATTTCTCTCATATGTTGCGATGAAGGTTCTGACGTACTCAGATGCTTTGTCGAGTTGTTCCTTCGAAGCTGATGGGGCTTTTGGATTGGCCGTTTGTGTTGTACTCTGTCGCTGAATCTCGGGGATAGTTCTTTTGTGCCGATCAAGCGCGCCAATTGGTATTGTGGTTTCAGCTTTTGTTTGTAGGAGATTTGCCTCTTCCACTTCATCCTCAACCTGCGGCCCAAGTAATCCAGGAGTTGCTTCTTCATGCGCGAGATTATCTTCGTCCTCGACCTGTCGCGGTAGACGACTCTTTTCCCTCTTTGTCTCGATCTGTTCTTTCTCTTCCTCCACTTCTTGCCGCTGAGCAAGACCTTGCTCTCGCTGGACAATTGCGCGCGCGGCCCGATTGGCCTCCTCTTCATACTCGTCATCGGGCTGGCTGAGTGCCAGTTCGCGCCGGATTTGTACGCTCCCTTGCTGCACGACATGGGTCAGCTCATGAGCCAACAACTCCCTACCGCCGCTGCTGCCCGGATCGTGTGCGCCCTGCCGAAAGAAAATGTCCCGTCCGATCGTAAACGCTCGCGCGTTGAGTGCTCGGCTCAATGTGTCCGCGCGGGCATCGTTGTGAATACGCACACTGCTGAAATTCCGGCCAAAATGGGGTTCCATTTGAGCGCGCGCTTGGCTGCCGAGAGGCTGTCCGCCGCCGCGTGCCTGGTCGATGCTCTGCTCAACCTCAGGGGGAACGATGTTGTCGGCATCTGCTTCTCTCGATCGTTGGATAACATGCTGCACAAACTGATTGCCGTAATCGCGCTGTAGCTGTAAGAGGTATTCGCTGGCGCTTTCGGGGTTTTCGTCCCGTACACGGTTGAGCGTGGTAGCATGATGGCTCACCGAAGCGCTCCCCATTTGCGGGTCGTAGGCCTGCACTAACCGATTGGCACGCTGGGTTTCTGGCCGTATCCTTTTCGCGTTCGATGCGACACGACCCTGGAACACCCGCGACTGCTCAAGTTGAGACTCTTTCATGTTGCACCTCGTACTCCTCCTGCAGTTAGCACGAGATTATGCGTTTGGAACGCACTAGGCTCCAGGCACCTCCGAGGGATCGAACACCACCTGAACAACCGCTGTTAGAATTGGGCCGGCTTCCTCGACGATCTCAGCCGAGTAGCCCCAGTCATCATCGCAATGATGACTACTGACCATCAACACCTTGTTTTCGTGCTTCGTTAGATCAATCTCGTCGTGCTCTGGAAGCATAGCGGCCATAATCGACATTTTGGCTAGTCTCACGGATTTACCTTTCGCACTCGCTGGCGAAAAGATATGAAACTTTCCCTGCTGTACTATCCCAATGAGTTTTTCGTCTGTGTTCATCTGTCCTCCTCGAGGCCAAAATCCTCTTGAGTTCACCTCGCCTCAGAGATAACCTTGATCACTTGATCAAGTACTTTCTGAATTTGTCTGTTGTAACGACCTTCCCGATTTTCTGGTACTCGCGCATAGTTGCACGAATTAGATGCGACATGCATACCTCTGGCTGTTTATTGCCATCGGCAGCAGCCAGGAACGCCGCAGCCAGCGCAATATTACGGATATTTCCTCCTGCGACTTCGACCTCATGGGCCATAAAATCCCATTCAAGGTCTTTGCTGCGAGGCAGTTCCTCAGGCCAAATCTTGTCCCAGATTTGGCGTCGGTGTTCTTCATCTGGAAAAGGAAATTCGATCGTGTATTGAATCCGACGCACGAACGCATCATCCATGTTTTTGCGCAGATTGGTAGCCAGAATAGCTACCCCTCGGTATTCTTCCATCCGCTGCAGTAAGTAGCTGACTTCGATGTTGGCGTAGCGATCATGGGCATCCTTGACTTCAGTACGTTTGCCAAACAGGGCGTCAGCCTCGTCAAAGAAAAGGATGGCATTGGCGTTTTCCGCAGCACTGAAAATGCGTGCCAGGTTCTTTTCGGTTTCACCAACATATTTGCTGACGACGGTCGAAAGGTCGATCTTGTATAGGTCAAGTTTCAATTCATTCGCAATAATCTCAGCGGCCATTGTCTTGCCCGTGCCCGACGGGCCAGTGAACAGCGCGCTTATTCCC
>JAIOHO010000131.1 GCA_019912905.1 Anaerolineae bacterium | reverse complement strand
CAGCAGCACAGGGGGCGGCTACAGTCAGTGGCAGGGCGTGGATCTGACACGCTGGCAGCCAGATGCGGCACTGGATGCCTGGGGAAGCTGGATTTATGCGCAGGATCTCGATTCGGGTCGCTGCTGGTCGGCAGGTTATGCGCCCACAGCCGTCATGCCCGAACAGCCTATAATCCGGTTTCACCCACACATGGCCGAATTTATCCGTCGCGATGAGGATATTTCGCTCAAGTTGGAAGTGACCGTCCATCCCCATGACGACGTGGAAATCCGCCGCGTGACCCTCACGAATCACAGTGATCAGGCGCGGCGGTTGAGGCTGGTGAGCTATGCCGAGATCATCCTCGCTCCCCAGATCGCCGACCAACGGCATCCAGCATTTAATAAACTATTCATTCAGAGTGAGTATCTCCCACCGCAGAAGGCGCTGTTATTCCATAGGCGGCCTCGGTCCAATCAAGACTTACCTGTGTTTATGCTGCATCGACTTGTCAGCGGAGTATACGACCTCAATGTGGTCGATTCCGAACCCCAATTTGAAACCGATCGGGCACGTTTCCTGGGCCGATACCAGACGGTGCGGTCACCCCAGGTTCTGGCAGCGCCTCAGAATAATCTTTCGGGCACCGCAGGCAGCACGCTCGATCCAATCATGGCGCTGGCGCAGGGCATCCACATCGCACCCTATACCAGTGTGGAAATCGCCTTTGTGACCGGCGCAGCAGACAGCCGCGCGCAGATCGAGACGTTGGCGGCTCGCTATGGGACCTGGTCGGCAGTCGAAAAAACTTTCAATCTGGCCCGCTACGAGAGTATTCGTGAACTTCACCAGGCCAATATGGAAACGATTCAGTTGGAAGACAGTCAAAAGCTGCTCTCAGCGCTGCTGTATCCACGCGCTTCGATGCGCGCTCAATCGGAAATCCTGGCGGCGAATACCAGAGCACAAAATGCCCTCTGGACTTATGGCATTTCCGGCGATTATCCAATCATCCTGGTAAAGATTGGTGCACTCGAGCAGCTACCGCTGATTCAGGAACTCCTGCTGGCCCACACCTATTGGCGCAAACGCGGCATACCGATCACACTGGTCATTCTTAATCAGCTCGACACCGGCTATCTGCGGGAACTCTACCACCAGATTCACCGCCTGATCGTGCGAGCGGACAGCGAAATGTGGATCGGGCGGCATGATGGCATCTTTATCCTGGGCCGCGAACAAATGACTGCCGAGGCTGACCGCATTTTGCTCGAAACTGCGGCGCGCGTCATCGTAGACGGTGCTCACGGCGGGCTTACCGATCAACTCCAACACCTGACACAGGAGCGCAATGATCTGCCCGCGTTTCATCCCACCGACTCCAGCAGCGCTGAACCATCTCCTCCGCTGCTGCGTCCAGCAGACTGGCAGTTCGACAATGGCACCGGCGGGTTTAGTTCGGATGGCCGCGAATATCAGATTTATCTTGAACCTGGACAGGCTACCCCTGCCCCCTGGAGCAACGTCATCGCCAACCCGGACTTTGGTTTTCTGGTCACGGAAACCGGGGGAGGATTTACATGGTCCAGCAACAGCAGCGAATATCGGCTGACCACCTGGCGCAACGACCCGGTGGCCGATCAACCTGTCGAAGCGCTCTATTTACGGGATGAAGAAACCGCCGAAATCTGGACGCCAACACCGCTGCCTGCCCCGGCGTCAGCTCCCTACCTGATTCGTCACGGGGCCGGTTACACCATTTTTGAGCACCACAGTCATGGGCTGGAACAGCGGCTGACGCTGTACGTTGCACCCGAAGCGCCGGTAAAGGTAGTCAGGCTGCAAGTCAAAAATACGTGGTCCCATACCCGGCGCATCATCGCCACGTATTATGCCGAGTGGGTGCTGGGCACCGACCGGACGATGACCGGAATGTACCTCATTCCCGAATATGACGGCGCAAATCACACGCTGTTGGTGCGAAATCCCTACAGCCTGGAATTCGGTGAGCATTATGCTTTCCTGACCGGACCAGAGCCATTTTTCGGGCTGACCACCGATCGGGCTGAATTTATAGGAAACGCAGGCAGCCTGCAATCCCCTGCCGCCCTCCAGCGGATCGGACTGGCGGGCACCATCGAGGCCGGGCGCGACATTTGCGCGGCAGTACAGTATCACCTCGACATTGCGCCAGGTGACACTGCCGAAGTCATATTTGTGATGGGTACTGGCGCGTCGCGAGCGGAAGCGCTGGAACGTGCCCAGCAGTATCAGAATCCGCAGGTTGTCGAGCGTGCCTGGACGGAGACCCAGCGCCTGTGGGACCGCGTGCTTCGCAGCGTAATCGTCGAGACGCCGGACCCGGCGGTCAATCTGCTGATGCCCTGGCTGCTGTACCAGACCATCGCATGCCGGTTGTGGGGTCGCTCCGCTTTTTATCAGTCGGGCGGCGCATTCGGCTTTCGCGATCAGCTCCAGGATGTCATGGCGGTTCTGCATACCCGCCCGGATCTGGCACGAACACAGATTCTGCGAGCTGCCAGCCACCAGTTTGAAGCCGGTGATGTGCTGCACTGGTGGCATCCTCCTTCAGGCCGAGGCGTGCGCACCCGGTTTTCGGACGACCTCGTCTGGCTGCCATTCGTCGTCGCCCAGTATGTCAAAGTCACCGGCGACCAATCCATTCTGCACGAAGAGGTCCCCTTCCTGCGCGGCGAACCGCTGCGACCTGGCGAAGATGAGCGTTACGGTTTATA